>JBARNF010000316.1:0-8376 GCA_049802835.1 Bradyrhizobium sp. | reverse complement strand
GTTGAAGACGCTGCCGAGCCCCTGGCCGCCTTCCTCGACGGCGTTGCGCCACAGCCCGCCTTCGAGGAAGCGCGTGGCGTCGTTGAATACCACGCCGAGATCGGCAAAGCCGAGCGCGGGCGGTTGCGGTGTCGGCGCAGGCGGCGTGGGGGGAGGTGCCGGCGGCGTCGGCGCGGGCGCCGGCTGGCAGTGATGGTTGTGATGATGAGCGTGGTGGTTGTCGTGATGGTGATGATTGTGATGATCGTGATGGTGGTGGTCAGTGTCGTGATGGTGACGGTGATGGCGCGTCATGTCCGTCGTGCTCCCTTGCTGCGCACCAACGCCTCGTCGCCGACGCTGAGCGTCGCGGCTCATCGGGTGCGGGTGATCGCCCCATTTTGCTGCTTGCTTCGTGGCTGCTTCGCGCGGGCTTTGTGGAATGCGTCTGCGTCAGATTGTCGTGCGGCATGCATGCCGCGCAGCGCCGACGCTGCGACATCGCAGCGCTTGACGGCCGTTTCACCGCACCAACGCAAACTGATGCGCGCGATATCGCTGCAGACCGGAAATGTGAGAGTACAAATGGTTCGTCCGCAACGATTCGTTTCGGTCGCGATTAGCGCGGCCCACGCGGCGGCCGCGTTGCGACGATCCGACGCGCCGGAGAACCGGCAACCCGCCCGCGCCGTCGCCATGTCGCGCCGTGCGGTCGTGGCCGGATCATGGCGATTTCTTTGCGAAGGCGGTGAACGCCTCGGCAAAATCAGGATGCCAGCGCGACAGCGGCGGTCGGTTCTCGACGATGTCGGAGGCCGCCCACAGGATGCGCCGCTCGTCGAGCGCGCGCGGCACGTCGTTGTCCGGACACAGCACGTAAAAGTCGCCGGCCGCGACGTGCTCCAGCATGAAGTCGACGGTCTGCTCGGGCGTCCATGCGCCGGCGGGTTTCTCGTCCCGGCCGTTGGCGGTCAGCGGGGTGAACACGAAGCCCGGGATGAACAGATGCGCTGAGACCTTGCAGCCGGGCGTGTTGCGCAGCTCGTGCTGCAGCGCCTCGGTGAACGCCTTCACGCCGGCCTTCGAGACGTTGTAGGCGGGATCGCCGGGCGGTGTGGTGATGCCCTGCTTGGAGCCGGTGTTGATGATCAGCGCCGGCTGCCCTTGCGCGATCATGTTCGGCGCAAACACCTGCGCGCCGTGGATGATGCCCCACAGATTGACGCCGAGAATGCGCTGCCAGTTGTCCGGCGGACCGAACATTGTGCTGCCCGGCTGAATGCCGGCATTGTTCATCAGCACGTCGACCGCCCCGAAGCGCGCGCGCACGGCCTGCTCGAGCGTGATCACGCTGTCGCGGTCGCTCACATCGACCCTCGCGGTGAAGACCGCCGCCTCGCCACGCCTGGCTTCAGCGGCAAGCCGCGCGGCCGCCTCGCGCAGCCGCGCTTCGTCGACATCGGCGATGCAGACGTTCATGCCGAGCTTGGCGAAGCGCATCGCCGCGGCAAGGCCGATGCCGGAGGCGCCTCCGGTGACGACGGCGGTGTGGTCGGAGGCGAAGGCAGGGTGGGACACGGCGTTTCTCCGGCAGGACGATGGACGATTGGTCTATGACGTTTCGGCCCGGTCGCAGGATCATCCGACTGGTTACGACGCGGCCTTGCTGGTGCGGACCTTCTTCGGCTGCTCGATCTCGCTGCGCAGCGCCGCGAGGTCCTTCTTCACCGCGTTCGCAGCGTCGCGCTCGATGCGGCGGTAACGTTCGACCAACTGCTCGCCGAACGGCGTCAGCGCCGCGCCACCGCCGTTCCTGCCGCCGGTCTGCCGCGCCACCGCGGGCTGGCGGCACACCCGGTTGATTTCGTCGACCAGGTCCCAGGCCCGCTTGTAGGACATCTCCATGGCGCGGCCGGCGGCCGAGATCGAGCCGTGCCTGTCGATGTGCTCCAGCAGCGCGATCTTGCCCGGCCCGATCCGGCTGCCGTCATCGAGATCGATGCGCAGGCTGAGGGAGGGAAGAGCGCTCCGTTTCGGCATGGATGGTCTGCTCGCGCTGAGGTGAGGCGGACATTGCCACTATCACCTTTTGCGAACAAGATGACCGCAATCCACAATCACATGATGGAAATCGGGGAAGAAATGCTGCCTGCGCTGTTTTCACCGCTTAACGTTGGTCCCTATCACCTGAAGCATCGCGTCGTGATGGCGCCGCTGACCCGGATGCGTGCCGACAGGGCGACGCTCGCACCGCGGCCATTGAACGTCGATTATTATGCCCAGCGCGCGACGCCGGGCGGGCTGATCATCGCCGAGGCCACACCGGTGCTGCCGACCGGCACCGGCAGTCCGAACGTACCGGGCATCTACAGCGAGGCGCAGGTCGCCGGCTGGAAACGTGTCGTCGATGCGGTTCATGCCAAGGGCGGCGTCATCTTCCTGCAGCTCTGGCATGTCGGCCGCGTCTCGCATTCCTCGTTCCAGCCGGGCTGCGCGCTTCCGGTTGCTCCCTCGGCGGTCGCCATCGGCGACGATCTGAAGGCGATGACATCAGACGGCAAAGCGGCCGCCTACGAGACGCCGCGCGCGCTCGAGACCGATGAGATCCCGGGCCTGGTCGCGGCCTATGGCCAGGCGGCGCGCAACGCGATCGCGGCCGGCTTCGATGGCGTCGAGGTGCACGGCGCGAACGGCTATCTGATCGAGCAGTTCCTGCAGACCCGTACCAACCGGCGTTCCGACCGCTATGGCGGCTCCATCGAGAACCGCTGCCGCTTCCTGCTCGAAGTCACGCAGGCGGTGATCGATGCCTGCGGCGCCGAGCGCGTCGGCGTGCGGCTGTCGCCCTACGGCATCGCCAACGGCTCCGGCGAGGCCGGGCCGATGCCGCTCTATACTCACGCGATCGAAGCATTGAACGAGCTAGGCATCGCCTATCTGCACCTGATCGAGCCCCGCTCCTCCGGCGCCGGCCGCGCCGACGTCAACTGGCAGAACGTGCCGTCGGCGCTCGCGCTGTTCCGGCCGGTCTGGAAGGGCGTGCTGATCGGGGCCGGCGGCTTCACCGGCGAGCCGGCGGAAGCGGCGATCAAGGCGGGACACGCCGACGCCATCGCGTTCGGCCGCTACTTCATCTCCAATCCGGACCTGCCGGCCCGTCTGCGGCACGGCTGGCCGTTGACGCCGTATCACCGTCCGACGTTCTACGGCGGCGACGCCAAGGGCTATACCGACTATCCGGCGTATGACGAGATGGCGCCTGCTTAGCTCGACTGCGCCACAAGTTCTGAGCAGTCGCGTTTTCATTGTCATTCCGGGGCAATCGTCGATGCGCAGGCGCGAAGCGACTGCGTGTTGACGATTGAACCCGGAATCTCGAGCTTGTTCAGAATAGACGCAAGACAAGCTCGAGATTCTCAGGTGCGCAATCGCGCACCGTAGTTCAAGGCCCGCGGCCTTGCCCCGGAATGACGCCGTGGATGGATGCTTGTCATGCCCAAACCGTCTCCTGTCGGAATCGCCTCCGGTCGATGCCTGTGCGGCCGCGTCGCATTTGAGATTGACGTGCCGGCGCGCTGGGCGTGGCACGATCATTCCGAGCCCAGCCGCCGCGCCCATGGTGCGGCCTACGCCACCTATGTCGGCAGCTGGCGCAAGCGCTTTCGCATCATCTCGGGGGCGGATGTCATCTTCCGCTACGAAGACGGGACCGCGAAGGCGACGCGCAGCTTCTGCTCCATCTGCGGCTCGCCGTTGTTCTACGAGCGCACCCGCTCGCCGCACATGGTGAACATCTCGCGCGCGCTGTTTTCCGCGCGAACCGGCCGCGAGCCACTCTATCACGTCGCCATCGAGGAGGCGCCCGACTGGGCCTACACCGGCGCGCCGCTGGTGCCACTGAAAGGTTTCCCCGGCGTGGTCTGGCAGCGCGCGCAGCGCAAGAAGCGCGCTTCGCGCGAAGGGATGTTCTGATGCGCAGGATGTCCTTGCCATCGGGGGGCATTGCGACGAAGCAATCCAAACTGTCTCCGCGGATACGCTCTGGATTGCTTCCGCCTTCGCCCGTTGGGCTTCGGCGGACACGTCGCTGCGCTCGCAATGACGCGGTGAGAGTTTGTAAAACAAATAAGATCGCGTTGCTCGGAAGGAATTCCCATCATGAAGAACCACACCACCGGACGGTCGGCCTTCCTCGCGCTGCTCGAGGACGAGGGCATCACGCATCTGTTCGGCAATCCCGGCACCACCGAATTGCCGATCATGCATGCGCTCAAGGACCATCCCGATCTCACCTACGTGATGGCGATGCAGGAGAGCCTGGTGGTGGCGATCGCCGACGGTTACAGCCGCGCCTCGGGCCGGCTGGTCGCCTGCAACGTCCACGTCGCGCCGGGCTTGGGCAACGCGATGGGCGCGCTCTACAACGCGCAGTTCACGGGCACGCCGATGATCCTCACGGCCGGCCAGCAGGAGCAGGGCCACGGCCTGATGGAGCCCTTGCTGTATGGCCCGCTGGTGCGGATGGCCGAGCCGCTGGTGAAATGGGCCGTCGAGGTCACGAGGCTGGAGGACCTGCCGCGCATCATCAGGCGCGCCGCCAAGGTCGCGACCACGCCGCCGACCGGACCGGTGTTCATCTCGCTGCCCGGCGACATCCTCAATGCGGAAGCCGGCATCGATCTTGGCCGCAGCACGCGGGTCGACGCGCGCGTGCTGCCGTCCGCAAGCGCGCTGCAAGCGCTGGCGCAGCGCATCCTCAGAGCACAGCGGCCGGTCATCATCACCGGCGACGAAATCGTCAAGAGCGATGCGCTGCAGGCCGCCGCCGATTTCGCCGCGGCGATCGGCTGTCCGGTGCATCAGCAGTCCGCGCCCTATGGCGCGCATTTTCTGTCCGAGCATCCCTGCTACATCGGCGCGCTGTCGCGGTCGCAAACACAGGTGCGCGACCTGCTGGCGCCGCATGATCTGCTGATCGTGTTCGGCGCCGATCCGCTGCGGATGTCCGTGCACAGCGAGATCGAGCCGCTGCCCGAGGGACTGCCGATCGTGCAGGTCGGCCTGGTGGACTGGGAGCTGGGCAAGAACTTCGGCGCCGAGATCGCGATCAAGGCCGACGTGTGCGAGACGTTGCTGCAGCTGACGCCGCTGCTGCGCGAACTTGGCGGTGAGCAGCTTGCAGCGCGTGCGCAGGAGCGCATCGCCGAGCTATCGTCGAAGAACTGGAGCGCCAGGCGCCGCTCGCTGGCGGGGCAGATCGAGACGGCGCGCGCGAAGACGCCGATCGATCCCGACTATCTGGCGCTGCAGGTCGCTGAATCGATGCCGGAGCAGGCCATCCTGGTCGACGAGGGCCTGACCTCGGCGCGCTACATGACCGCGCTGTGGCCTTATCGCGACCGCTACAACTATCACGCCCTCGCCTCCGGCGGCATCGGCTGGGGCCTGCCGGCCGCGGTCGGCGTCGGCCTCGCCAATCCCGATCGCCCCGTGGTGTGCTACTCGGGCGACGGCAGCGCGATGTATTCGATCCAGGCGCTATGGACCGCAGCCCATCACAAGCTGCCGCTGTCGGTGGTGATCATCAACAATGGTGGCTACCGCATCATCAAGCAGCGGCTGCTGTCGTTCCACGGCGACGACAACTACGTCGGCATGGACTTTGCGGATCCGCCGGTCGATTTCGCGGGGCTGGCGCGCTCGCTCGGATGCGAGGCGCTGCGGATCAGCGATCCCCGCGAGTTGAAGCCGACCTTGTCGGAGGCGTTCCGCCGGCCCGGCGCCAAACTGATCGAGGTCATGGTCAGCAACGCGGTGAATTGAGAGGTACTCCTGCAAAGCATCGTTGATCAGCATATTGTGGGAGTAGGATTCGGGCTCGCGCCTTCCGGGAGGTGAGCTCCCTCGCCCCGCTTGCGGGGAGAGGGTTGGGGTGAGGGGGAGTCTCCACGTACACCGCATGCGCGGTGAGTCCCCCTCACCCGGATTGCATCTTACGATGCAATCCGACCTCTCCCCGCAAGCGGTGCGAGGTGAGACCGCGCCAGCCTCGTGTGTTTTCGCTCATCAAAGGCCATGAGTTCACGCAAAGCCTCCGCCTCTGCCCGCCTGGGAACGGCGGCCTCATGTTGCGCCAGAAATCACTTTACGAATATCCGAATGTGTGCTTTATTCCCGAAATCCCGCCTCGACACGGAGGGGCGTTGCGCGCGATCGTCACGACACGCGGGGCGGGGAGCGATGGCCGCTGATGTGCCGCAGCGTGGGGAGACCTGCGCCGACGAACGGTGCTTTGCGGACGTAAAGGCGTGTGGTCCTGGCGCCCCGACGCTGGCGCTAAATCTGCGGGTGATGATCCCGCTGACGACGGTGGCTATCAAGCCGGACACCGGGGAGCGCGCTATACACGTGAAAACCGTCGCGCGGGGAATGCCGGTGATCGGCTGAACCTGTGGTACCTGCCGCCTGCATTTTTTTCTGCAGGCGGGCCATGGGTGAGGCCTTCACCCGGCATTCCCCGCGCCCTCCATTCTCGTGAGGGCACCGCACTGGCAGGCCTCGGACGCTGATCGCGCCGCGAGATCGCAAGCGTGCACCCCTGACACACGTCCATCATCGATCTCTGCGACAAAGTTCCGAAATCCGAGACCGTCTTGATATCAGCATTGAATTCAACGCGAGCCCCTTCCGCTCGGGCCACGATCCCGATATGACGCCGCCTTCGTTGTGACTGGAAAAGCGCCATGACCAGGATTGATGCAATCGCCCGTGCCCGTCAGGCCCTGACCAGCGGTGACTTTCTGGCCGAGCTCGGCCGCCGGGTCGCCTACCGCACCGAGAGCGTCAATCCGGAGCGCAAGGACGAGATCGCCGCATACCTGACGAACGAGCTGACGCCGTCCTTTGCCGAACTGGGCTTTTCCTCCGAGATCGTGGCGTCGCCGAGCGGCCGCTCGCCATTCCTGATCGCCACCTATCATGAGAGCGACAGCGCGCCGACGGTGCTGAGCTATGGCCATGGCGACACGGTCGATGGCATGGCCGGCGAGTGGCGCGACGGTCGCGATCCCTGGGCGGTGACGCCGGCGGGCAATCGCGCCTATGGCCGCGGCACCGCCGACAACAAGGGCCAGCACAGCATCAACATGGCGGCGCTGCGTGCGGTGCGTGAGGCGCGCGGCGGCAAGCTCGGCTTCAATGCCAAGTTCATCATCGAGATGGGTGAGGAAATCGGCTCGCCCGATCTCGCAGCGGTGGCCGATCTGCATCGCGAGGCCTTGAAGGCCGACGTCTTCATCGGCTCGGACGGCCCGCGGCTGTCGACGGCGCGGCCGACCATCTTTCTCGGCTGCCGCGGCGGCATCAGGCTGCATCTCGACGTCAATCTGCGCGAGGGCGGCAATCATTCCGGCAATTGGGGCGGCGTGCTCGCCAACCCCGCGACCATTCTTGCCAATGCCATCGCCACGCTGGTCGACGGCCATGGCCGCATCAAGCTGGAGGCGCTGAAG
The DNA here is from genome assembly GCA_049802835.1 of Bradyrhizobium sp. GTDB lineage: Bacteria > Pseudomonadota > Alphaproteobacteria > Rhizobiales > Xanthobacteraceae > Bradyrhizobium. The sequence goes on along the minus strand of JBARNF010000316.1, from coordinate 886 downwards.
CCGCCGCGGCTCACCAATGCGATCCGCGCCATCCTGGCCGACGTGAAGGTCGAGCCATCCGCCGACGAGCCGGCGCTCTCGGAGAACTGGGGCGAGGACGGACTGACGCCGGCGGAGCGGCTCTACGCCTGGAATACGCTGGAGGTGTTGGCGATCTCGTCGGGTAACATCGACAAGCCGGCGAATGCGATTCCCGGCCGCGCGCGGGCCGTGCTGCAGCTGCGTTATGTCGTCGGCACCAAGGTCGACAGCATCGTCGCCGACGTGCAGAGCCATCTGGCCGCACACGGCTTCCCGATGGTCGAGGTCAGCATGGCGCAGAGCTTCATGGCCTCGCGCGCCGATCTCGACAGCCCGTGGATCAAATGGGCTGCCGACTCGATCCGGATGAGCACCGGCAAGGCGCCCGCCGTGCTGCCGAACTTCGGCGGCTCGCTGCCGAACGATGTCTTTGCCGAGGTGCTGAAGATGCCGACGATGTGGGTGCCGCATTCCTATCCCGGCTGCTCGCAGCATGCGCCGGACGAGCACATTCTGCTGGATGTCACAGAGGAGGCGCTTGGCCTGATGGCCGGGTTATTCTGGGATCTTGGTGAGTTGCAGAAGCCGTTGTGAGTCGGCGGGAGGATGTGTGGGCGCAGATCTAAAAGCTCGCTCGGTCTGTGCCTCTCCCCGCCTGCGGGGAGAGGTCGGATTGCATCGCAAGATGCAATCCGGGTGAGGGGGTACAGGTCTCACGGCACGCACCACCCGTGCGTCTGCCCCTCACCCCAACCCTCTCCCCGTGAAGAACGGGGAGAGGGAGCGCACCGCGATCCGGGCAAGAGCGTCGCAGGCACGCGACGATATACGTTGACAAGGGGAACTCGTGCGCGAGCTGATGAGC
>JBARNF010000315.1:0-20501 GCA_049802835.1 Bradyrhizobium sp. | reverse complement strand
CACCGAGACGGCGCGGCTGGTGTTCGGCGCCGAGCGGGCCGACAGCGGCGAGGCGAGGGTCGATGGTGAACTCGTGAAGCTCCACTCGCCGCGCGATGCCGCCGGGCTCGGTTTTGGCTACTGCCCGGAGGAGCGCAAGACCGAGGGCATCGTTGCCGATCTGACCGTGCGCGAGAACATCATCCTGGCGCTGCAGGCGCGGCGCGGCCTGCACCGGCCGCTGTCGCGGCGCGAGCAGGACGAGATCGCGATGCGCTATATCCGCATGCTCGACATCCGACCGCCCGACCCGGAACGGCCGATCGGGCTGTTGTCCGGAGGCAATCAGCAGAAGGCGCTGCTGGCGCGCTGGCTCGCCACGTCGCCGCGGCTTCTGGTGCTGGACGAGCCGACTCGCGGCATCGACGTCGGAGCCCATGCCGAGATCATCCGTCTCGTGCGCGACTTGTGCGAGCAGGGCCTGGCGCTGCTCGTGATCTCCTCAGAGCTCGACGAGATCGTCACTTATTCCAACCGCGTCATCGTGCTGCGCGACCGCGCTCATGTCGAGGAGCTGAAGGGCGACGCCGTCGAAGTCTCCAGCATCCTTGCGGCGATCGCCGCTGATGCCGCGCCGGCGCACGAGGCCGCGTCATGACGCTCCGGATTCCACGCCGCGGCCTTGCGCAAGCGCTGGCCCTGATCGTGATCCTGATGGTGGATCGCGCGGTGTCGCCGCAGTTCTTCAATCTGCATCTGCAGGATGGTCGGCTGTTCGGCAGCGTGATCGACGTGCTCAATCGCGGCACCCCAGTCGCGCTGCTCTCGCTCGGCATGGTGCTGGTGATCGCGACCGGCGGCATCGATCTCTCGGTCGGCGCCGTGATGGCGATCGCCGGCGCCACCGCGGCGAGCCTCGCCGATACGCATTCGCTGCCGGTCGTCATCGCGGCCGCGCTCGGCGTCGGCCTGGCGTGCGGGTTGTGGAACGGCATTCTCGTCGCGGTGCTGCGCATCCAGCCGATCGTGGCCACCCTGATCCTGATGGTGGCCGGGCGCGGCATCGCCCAGCTCATCACCGAGGGACGCATCGTCACCTTCACCTCGCCCGATCTGGTGTGGATCGGCAACGGCGCGGTGCTGGGCCTGCCGATGCCGATCGTCATTGCCACGGGCATGCTGCTGGTGACGGCCGCCGTGGTGCGGGGCACCGCGCTCGGGCTCTTGATCGAAGCCACCGGCGGCAATGCGCGCGCGAGCGAACTCTCGGGCGTCGGCACCCGCGCCATGATCCTGTCGGTCTATATCTGGTGCGGCCTCTGCGCGTCGCTGGCGGGCGTGATCGCCGCCGCCGACATCATGGGCGCGGATGCCAACAATGCCGGTCTCTGGCTCGAGCTCGATGCGATCCTCGCCGTCGTGATCGGCGGCACGTCGCTGTTCGGCGGCCGTTTCAGCCTGGTGCTGGCGGTGGCCGGCGCGCTGATCATCCAGGCGATGAACACCGGCATCCTGCTGTCCGGCTATCCGCCGGAGCTCAATCTGCTGGTCAAGGCCGTGGTCGTTCTCGCCGTCCTTCTGGCACAGTCGCCGCGCATCGGCGATCTCTCGCGCTTCACGGCGCGCTGGCGGAGGAGCAAGCCATGAGGGCGTCATCGTCGATCGCCATCACCGCGTTCGTGCTGGTTGCCGGCTTTGCGCTGTGCGCGCTGCAATTCCCGAACATCGCCTCCACGCGCGTCGTCGCCAATCTGCTCACCGACAACGCCTTCCTCGGTATCGTGGCGGCGGGGATGACGTTCGTCATCATTTCCGGCGGCATCGACCTGTCGGTCGGCTCGGTGATCGGCTTCACCACCGTGTTCGTGGCGCTTGCAGTCGAGCGCTGGGGCATCCCGCCGTTTGCGGCCTTTGCGCTGGTGCTCGTGCTCTGCGCGCTGTTCGGCGCGGCGATGGGCGCCGTCATCCACGTCTTCGATCTGCCGCCCTTCATCGTGACGCTCGCGGGGATGTTCCTGGCGCGGGGGGGCAGCTTCCTGCTGTCGACCGAGTCCATTCCGATCACGGCGCCGATCTACAGCACCGTCTCGGATTTCGCGATCAGGCTTCCAGGCGGCGGGCGGCTGACCGCGGTCGCGATCGCGATGCTGGTGATCCTGGTGCTCAGCGCTTTCCTGCTGCACCTGACCCGGTTCGGCGCCAACGTCTATGCGCTCGGTGGCAGCCGCGCGGCGACGGCCCTGATGGGCATTCCCGTGGGACCGATGACGGTCCGTATCTATATGCTGTCGAGCGTGCTTGCGGGCCTCGCCGGCATCGTCTTCTCCTTCTATACCGCCGCCGGCTATTCGCTTTCGGCGGTCGGAGTCGAACTCGACACCATCGCCGCGGTGGTGATCGGCGGAACATTGTTGACGGGTGGGCAGGGCTCCGTCATCGGCACCTTCCTCGGCGTCCTGATCCAGGGCATGATCCAGACCTACATCAATTTCGACGGTACGCTGTCGAGCTGGTGGACCAAGATCGCCACGGGGGTTCTGTTGTTCGTCTTCATCGCACTGCAGCAAGGTCTGATGGCGCTGGCGCGCCGCTCATCCGTCAAGCCGGCGGGGGCGAGGACATGACCTCGCAAATCGTCCACATTCCCACCCGTCGCGCGCATTCGAACCATGCCGAGGTCGCACGCAGCATCGGGATCGACATCATCTCCGGCCGCTACGGCGAGGGCGCGCGCCTGCCGGGCGATGCGGAGCTGACGGCGATATTCGGCGTGTCACGTCCCGTGCTGCGCGAGAGCGTCAAGACGCTGGTCGCCAAGGGACTGCTGACCACCAAGGCCCGCGTCGGCACCGTGGTGCGCGGGCGCTCGGATTGGAACATGTTCGATCCGGACGTGCTGGCGTGGCATCTCGATGCCGGGATCGACAAGCGCTTCCTCGCCGATCTCGCCGAGATCAGGCTGGCGATCGAGCCGCGCGCCGCGGCGCTTGCCGCCGAACGCCGCAGCGAGGACGATCTCGTCGCGATGGGCAGCGCCATGGCGCAGATGGAGCGCGAGTCGTCGACCACCGTCGCCTTTGCCGAAGCCGACCTCGCCCTGCACATCGCGATCGCCAATGCCTCGGGCAATCCCTTCATGCGCTCGATCGGTGCCGTCATCGAAGCCGCGCTGCGCGCCTCGTTCGTCTTGAGCGCGCCGGTCGAGACGGCTGATCGGGACACGGTGCTGGTCTGGCACCAGCGCATCATCGACGCGATCGCCGCCGGAAACCCCGAGGCCGCCTCCGAAGCCATGATTGAAGTCATCTACAACGGCCGGCGGCGTCACGCGCTATCGGCCGCACGATCGGACCAGAAATGAGCAACGACAACGAGAAGAAGGTGCTGCGCAGCCAGGCGTGGTTCGGCCGCCAGGACAAGATGGGCTTCTATTACCGCTCGTTCCTGAAGAACAGCGGCACCCCCCAGGATCGCTTCGAAGGCCGGCCGGTCATCGGCATCTGCAACACCTGGTCGGAGCTGACGCCCTGCAACGGGCATTTCCGCGTCATCGCCGAACATGTCCGGCAGGGCGTGCTCGATGCCGGCGGCTATCCGCTCGAATTCCCGGTCTCTTCGCTCGGCGAGGTGACGATGCGCCCGACCGCGATGCTGTTCCGCAACCTCGCCTCGATGGATGTCGAGGAGGCGATCCGCGCGCATCCGCTCGATGGCGTCGTGCTCCTGATGGGCTGCGACAAGACCACGCCGGCGCTGCTGATGGGCGCGGCCTCGGCGGATCTGCCGACCATCGGCGTGTCGGGCGGGCCGCAACTGCGCGGCGTCTATCGTGGCCAGATCATCGGCTCCGGCACCAACATCATCTCGATGAGCGAGCAGCTGCGCGCCGGCGAGATCACGCTGGCTGAATTCCACGAGGCCGAGGCCGGCATGAACCGCTCCGCCGGCAGCTGCATGACCATGGGCACGGCCTCGACCATGGCATCGATGGTGGAAGCCCTCGGCATCGGCCTGCCGGAGAACGCCGCGATCCCCGCTGCGGACGCGCGCCGCAACCTGCTGGCGCGCATGGCCGGGCGCCGCATCGTCGAGATGGTGGCTGAGGATCTCAAGCCGTCGAACATTCTCACGCGACAGGCGTTCGAGAACGCGATCCGCACGCTGGCCGCGATCGGCGGCTCGACCAACGCGGTGGTGCATCTGCTCGCGATCGCCGGCCGGGTTGGCGTCGAGCTGACGTTGGACGATTTCGACCGGCTGTGCCGCGACGTGCATTGCCTGGTCGACCTGATGCCCTCGGGCCGCTTCCTGATGGAGGACTTCTACTACGCGGGCGGTCTGCCGGCGGTGCTGCGGGCACTCGGCGAGCGCGGCCTGTTGCACAAGGACGCCCGCACCATCAACGGCAAGACCCTGTGGGACAACGTCGCCACGGCGCCGAACTGGAACAAGGACGTCATCACGCCCTTCGAGACGCCGTTCAAGGCGGAGGGCGGCATTGCCATCCTCTCCGGCAATCTCGCGCCCAATGGCGCGGTCATCAAGCCGTCGGCGGCCTCTCCGGAATTGATGAATCACACCGGCCGCGCCGTCGTGTTCGAGAGCGTCGAGGAGATGCACGACGCGGTTGACGACGACACGCTCGACATCGATGCATCCTGCATCATGGTGCTGAAGAACTGCGGGCCGAAGGGCTATCCCGGCATGGCCGAGGTCGGCAACATGCCGCTGCCGGCCAAGCTGTTGCGCCAGGGCGTGCGCGACATGATCCGCATCTCGGACGCGCGCATGTCGGGCACCGCCTACGGCACTGTCGTCCTGCATGTCGCGCCGGAGGCGACTGTCGGCGGACCGCTGGCGCTGGTGAAGAACGGCGACATGATCACGCTCGACGTCGCCGCGCGCGCGCTGCATCTGCATGTCAGCGACGAGGAGCTGGCGGCGCGCCGCGCTGCCTGGACGCCGCCCAAGCCGCACGCGGCCCGCGGTTATCAGAAGCTCTACATCGATCACGTGCTGCAGGCCGATCGCGGCGTCGATTTCGATTTTCTCGTTGGCCGCAGCGGCTCGCCCGTGCCGCGCGACAATCATTAGAGGTGCCGCATGACCGCTTCCTCCAGAAAGCTCTACAGGGGCGTCTTTCCGGTTGCGCCGACCGTCTTCGACGCTGACGGCCGTCTCGACCTCGAGGGCCAGAAGCGCGCGATCGACTTCATGATCGACGCCGGCTCGCACGGCATCTGCATCCTCGCCAACTTCTCCGAGCAGTTCGTGCTGACCGACGACGAGCGCGATCTGGTCATGACGACGGTGCTGGAGCATGTCGCCGGCCGCGTGCCGATCATCGTGACGACGACGCATTTCTCGACCTTCGTCTGCGCCGAGCGCTCGCGCCGGGCGCAGGACAAGGGCGCGGCCATGGTCATGGTGATGCCGCCCTATCACGGCGCGACCTTCCGCGTGCCGGACGCCTCGATCTACGAGTTCTATCGCGGCGTCTCCGACGCGATCTCGATTCCGATCATGGTGCAGGACGCGCCGGTGGCCGGCACGCCGCTGTCGGTGCCGCTGCTTGCGCGCATGGCCAAGGAGATCGAGAACCTCGCCTACTTCAAGATCGAGGTGCCGCGCGCGGCCGACAAGCTGCGGGCGCTGATCGAGGCCGGCGGCGCGGCCATCGAAGGCCCGTGGGACGGCGAAGAGGCGATCACCCTGATGGCCGATCTCGATGCCGGCGCCACCGGTGCGATGACCGGCGGCGGCTATCCCGACGGCATCCGCCAGATCATCGATCCTTACTTTGCCGGCGATCGTGACGCCGCGGCCGCGGCCTATGAGCGTTGGCTGCCGCTGATCAACTACGAGAACCGGCAGTGCGGCCTTGCGACCTGCAAGATCCTGATGAAGGAGGGCGGCGTGATCCGCCACGACACCTTGCGCAGCCCGCAGCCGGCGATCCACCCGGCGACGCAGAAGGGCCTGATCGAAATTGCGCGCCGGCTCGATCCGGTCGTGCTGCGCTGGGGACGCTGAGATGAGCGAGCTTCGTGTCGCCATCGTCGGCTTCGGCAAGATCGCGCGGGATCAGCACGTTCCGGCGATCGCCGCCACCGATGGCGTGACCTTGACGGCGGTTGCGAGCCGCAACGCCTCGCTGCCCGGCCTGCCGCATTTCGGCACGATCGAAGAGCTGCTGCGCGACGGTCCCGAGATCGACGCGGTCGCTTTGTGCACGCCGCCGCAGGTGCGCCGCGTGCAGGCGCTCGCCGCGCTCGAGGCCGGCAAGCATGTGATGCTGGAGAAGCCGCCCGGCGCGGCCGTCAGCGAGCTCGATCCGCTCATCGCGCTGGCGGCGGCAAAGGGGCGTACGCTGTTTGCGACCTGGCATTCGCGCTACGCGCCCGCGGTCGAGCCCGCGCGGCAGTGGTTGTCGGCGCGCCATATCCGCAGCGTCCGCATCGACTGGAAGGAGGACGTGCGCGTCTGGCATCCGGGACAGGGCTGGATCTGGGAGCCGGGCGGTCTCGGCGTGTTCGATCCCGGCATCAATGCGCTGTCGATCCTGACCCGCATCCTGCCCGAGCCGGTGTTCTTGACCGAGGCGGAGCTGTCGTTCCCGTCCAACCGTCAGGCCCCGATCGCGGCCAACCTGTCGCTGACTACGGCGAGCGACCTGCCGATCGCGGCCGAGTTCGATTTCCGCCAGACCGGGCCGCAGAGCTGGGACATCCGGATCGAGACCGACGCAGGGCAGCTGAAGCTGTCGTTGGGCGGCGCGCGGATGACCGCGGACGATCGGCTGATGGTCGACGAGAAGGAGCGCGAATATCCCGGCCTCTATCGCCGCTTCGTCGAGCTTGCCAGGACGGGCGCCAGCGACGTCGATCTCGCGCCGTTGCGACTCGTGGCCGACGCCTTCCTGCTCGGCCGCCGCCAATTCGTCGAGCCGTTCGAGGACTGAGCCATGGCAGTGGAGGCACGGATCACCCGGGATGTCTTCGGAACCCTGCCGGACGGCCGCGAGGTCGAGCGGGTCACCTTGCGCGGCGCTGATGGCTTCGAGGCGCGCGTCATCACCTATGGCGCGGCGCTGCAGGCGCTAATGGTGCCGGACGCGCGGGGCATCGTTGACGACGTCGTGCTCGGTCATGACGACCTGCTCAGCTATCTCAAGTTCCGCAACTATTTTGGCGCGACGGTCGGGCGCTATGCTAATCGCATCGCCAAGGCGCGCTTCGTGCTCGACGGCCAGGACGTGCGTCTGGAAGCCGATGACGGCGCGCATGCGCTGCATGGCGGGCCCGACGGCTTCGACCGCAAGCTCTGGCAGATCGTGGCCAGCGAGGGTGGCGCACAGCCTTCGGTCACGATGCTCTATGTCAGCCCCGATGGCGAAGCCAACTATCCCGGGCGGCTCGACGTCCGTGTCACCTATCAGCTCACGGGGCCGACGGAACTGTCCGTCACCTTCAGCGCCCGCACCACCCGCACTACGATCGTCAACCTGACCAACCACAGCTTCTTCAATCTCGATGGCCTCTCGGCCGGGTCAGGCATTCTCGACCACCGTCTGACGCTCGCTGCGGATCACTATCTCGCCATCGACGAGGCGGCGATCCCGCTGGCAGGACCGCCACATCCGGTCAGCGGCACGCCATTCGACTTCTGCGAGGCGCATGAGATTGGCGCGCGCATCCGCGCGGACGACGCCCAGATCAGGTGCGGTCGCGGCTACGATCACAACGTCTGTCTGCGCGAGGGAGCCGGCGTCCGCCTCGCCGCGCGGCTGGAATCGCCGCGCTCCGGCCGGGTCCTGGATCTGCTCACGGATCAGCCGGGTCTGCAGGTCTATACCGGCAACTATCTGGATGCGACGATCAGCGGGAAGGGGCGGGTGTTCCGGCAGTCGGATGCCGTCTGCCTGGAGCCTCAGGTCTGGCCGGATGCGCCGAACCGGCCGGATTTTCCGAGCGCACGCCTTCTGCCGGACGACGTTTATCGCCACGAGACCGTGTATCGCTTCTCGACCGCGGGAGGGGCTGCATGATGGAGCAGGTGCCGACCACGATCCTCTTTGCCGAGCGCTGCCATCTCGGCGAGGGGCCGACCTATGATCCCCGGACCGACACCGCCTGGTGGTTCGACATTCGCGAAGGCCTGCTGTTCGAGGCCACCATCGCCAGCGGCGAGGTCCGGCGCCATGCCCTCGGGCGGATGGCGAGCGCGCTCGGCCGCATCGATGCTGGGCGGCAGCTGATCGTGGCCGAGGACGGACTCTACATCCGCACCATCGCGGACGGCGCGCTGTCGCTCTATCTGCCGCTTGAGGCCGACAATCCGGCGACGCGGTCGAACGACTCGCGCGTGCATCCCTCCGGCACGTTCTGGATCGGCACCATGGGCCGCCAGGCCGAGTGCGGCCTCGGCGCGATCTACGCGCTGCACCGCGGCGAGATCGTCAAGCTGTTCCCCAACGTCACCATTCCCAACGCGATCTGCTTCTCGCCGGATGGCTCTATCGGCTATTTCGCCGACACCGACGAGAACGTGCTCTACCGCGTCGCGCTCGACCCGGAAACGGGCCTGCCGCGCGGCGAGCCCGAGGTGCTGCTGCGCCATTCCGGCGTCGGCGGGCTCGACGGTGCCGTCGTCGATGCCGAGGGGCGGATCTGGAACGCGCGCTGGGGCGGCGGTTGCGTCGACGTCTATAGCCCGCAGGGCGAGCATCTGCGCTGCATCGCCGTGCCGGCCAGCCAGGCGAGCTGCCCGGCTTTCGTCGGCTCCGACCTGTCGCGCCTGCTGGTCACGTCGGCCTGGCAGGACATGGACGAGGCGGCCAAGGCGGCCGACCCTGGCCATGGCCAGACCTTCCTGCTGGATGTGGGCACGCGCGGCCGCGCCGAGCCCGACGTCAAGCTCTCCACCTGAGAGGAGGAACAATCAAGTCAAGCGTCGTTCAGCCTAACAGCTATCTGGTATCGAGATACGCAATCGCGTATTCATTGTCCAAATTTGAAAATCCAAAGGGAGTGTAAACATGCTGAAGATGAAGACCATTATGGCCGCCGCACTGGCCGGCCTCGGCGCCGTGGCGCTGTCGAGCGCCGCGCTGGCCCAGAGCAAGGGGGCCGTCGGCATCGCGATGCCGACCAAGTCCTCGGCGCGCTGGATCGACGACGGCAATAACATTGTGAAGGTGCTGAAGGATCGCGGCTACACCACCGACCTGCAATATGCCGAGGACGACATCCCGAACCAGCTCTCGCAGGTCGAGAACATGGTCACCAAGGGCGCCAAGGTGCTGGTCATCGCGGCGATCGACGGCACCACGCTGTCGGACGTGCTGAAGCAGGCCAAGGCCAAGGGCATCACCGTGATCGCCTATGACCGCCTGATCCGCGATACGCCGAACCTCGACTATTACGCGACCTTCGACAACTTCCAGGTCGGCGTGCTGCAAGCGCAATCGATCGTGGACAAGCTCGGCCTGAAGGACGGCAAGGGGCCGTTCAACATCGAGCTGTTCGGCGGCTCGCCGGACGACAACAATGCCTACTTCTTCTACAACGGCGCGATGTCGGTGCTGCAGCCCTATCTCGACTCCGGCAAGCTCGTGGTCGCTTCCGGCCAGAAGGGCATGGACAAGGTCGCGACCCTGCGCTGGGACGGTGCGACCGCCCAGGCCCGCATGGACAACCTGCTCAGCGCCTATTACGGCAACAAGCGTGTCGACGCGGTGCTGTCGCCCTATGACGGCCTCTCGATCGGCATCATCTCGTCCCTGAAGGGCGTCGGCTATGGCAGCGGCAACCAGCCGATGCCGATCATCTCCGGCCAGGATGCCGAGGTGCCGTCGGTCAAGGCGATCCTGCGCGGTGACCAGTTCTCGACCATCTTCAAGGACACCCGCGACCTCGCCAAGGTGACCGCCGACATGGTCGATGCGTCGCTGAGCGGCAAGCAGGTGCAGGTCAACGACACCAAGACCTACAACAACGGCGTCAAGGTCGTCCCGGCCTATCTGCTCAAGCCGGTCGTGGTCGACAAGAGCAATTGGGAGAAGGTCCTGATCGAAGGCGGCTACTACAAGAAGTCGCAGGTCGAGTGATCTCAACTGGCCGGCGAGCGCGGCCATGCGCTCGCCGGCTACTCTCATCCAAGACGACTCAAGTGTTGCGGGATACAGAGCCATGACGGCAATCCTCGAGATGCGCAGCGTCAGCAAGAGCTTCGTGGGCGTGCAGGCGCTCCGCGACGTCAGCTTCACGGTCGCGCCGGGCGAGATCCACGCCCTCGTCGGCGAGAATGGTGCCGGCAAGTCGACCCTGATGAAGGTGCTGAGCGGCGTCTATCCGCACGGCCGCTATGAGGGCCAGATCATTTTCGAGGGCGAGGAGCGGCGCTTCCGCGACATCAACGATTCCGAGGCGCTCGGCATCATCATCATCCACCAGGAACTCGCGCTGATCCCGCTGATGTCGATCGCCGAGAATATCTTCCTGTCGCATGCGCCACAGCGCTTCGGCGTGATCGATCGCGACGAGGTCTACCGTCGCACGCAGCAATTGCTGGCCCAGGTGGGCTTGAAGGAATCGCCGGATACCCTGATCACCGATCTCGGGGTCGGCAAGCAGCAACTGGTCGAGATCGCCAAGGCGCTGTCCAAGCGCGTCAAGCTCTTGATCCTGGACGAGCCGACCGCGAGCTTGAACGAGGCCGACAGCCAGGCGCTGCTCGACCGCCTCGTCAGCTTCCGCGAACAGGGCATCTCCTCGATCCTGATCACGCACAAGCTGAACGAAGTGGCCCGCGTCGCCGATCGCATCACGGTGCTGCGCGACGGGCGTAGCGTCGACAGCATCGATTGCCGCGCCGAGCCGGTCCTGGAGGACCGGATCATCAAGAGCATGGTCAATCGCGACATGGCGCACCGCTTCCCCGAGCGGCAGCCCAAGATCGGCGAGCCCGTGTTCACGGTCGAGAACTGGTCAGTCTATCATCCGCAGCATACCGACCGCCAAGTGATCAAGAACGTCGACTTCCAGGTGCGCCGCGGCGAGATCGTCGGCATCGCCGGACTGATGGGAGCCGGCCGCACCGAATTCGCCATGAGCCTGTTCGGCCGCTCCTGGGGCGTCAACATCACGGGCCGCGTGCGTCTTGAAGGCCACGACGTCCATCTCACAAGCGTGCCCGCCGCGATCGATGCCGGCCTCGCCTATGTCACCGAGGACCGCAAGCAGCTCGGCCTGATCCTGGCAGATGACGTCCGCAAGAACATCACGCTGGCGAGCTTGGCCCAGGTCGCGCCGAAAGGTGTGATCGACGACATCGCCGAGCTGAAAGCGGCGTCCGGTTACCGCGGCCGCATGCGGATCCGCTGCTCGGACGTCTTCCAGGAGGCCGGCCAGCTCTCCGGCGGCAACCAGCAGAAGGTCGTGCTGTCGAAATGGCTGATGACCGATCCCAAGGTCTTGATCCTGGACGAGCCGACCCGCGGCATCGACGTTGGCGCAAAGTATGAGATTTACTGTATCATCCAAGAGCTTGCGGATGCCGGCCGGGGTGTGGTCGTGATCTCCTCGGAGATGCCGGAGCTGCTTGGGATCTGCGACCGCATCTGCGTGATGAATGACGGCGCCTTCGTCGGCGAGTTCGCCGGCCAGGAGGCGACGCAGGAAAAGATCATGCGCGCCATCATGCGCAACGAAGACATCAAGAACCAGGAGACGGCCGCGTGAAGCGGTCGGGAGGACCCCAGCAATGACCGACAAGACGGTTTCGCTCCCGGAGGAGAAGTCGCACGGCGGCTTCCTGAAGAACAATCTGCGCAGCTACGGCATGCTGCTGTCGCTGTTCGTGATCATGCTGTTCTTCCAGTTCATGACCGACGGCACCCTGTTGCAGCCGCTCAACCTCACCAACCTCGTGCTGCAGAACAGCTACATCGTCATCATGGCGCTGGGCATGCTGCTCGTGATCGTGACCGGCCATATCGACCTGTCGGTCGGCTCGGTTGCCGGCTTCGTGGGCGCGGTCGCGGCCGTGCTGATGGTGCGCTATCATGTCGACTTTCCGCTCGCGGTCATCGCCTGCCTGATCGTCGGTGGCGCGATCGGCGCCGCCCAAGGTTATTGGGTGGCGTATTTCGGCATTCCCTCCTTCATCGTCACCCTGGCCGGCATGCTCGTATTCAAGGGGCTGGCGCTGGCGCTGCTGCAGGGACAGTCGGTGGGGCCGTTCCCGGGGACGTTCCAGAAGCTGTCCTCGGGGTTCATTCCGGAGCTGATTTCGGGCGCCGGCCATCTCAATCCGACGTCACTCGCGATCGGCGCGGTGCTGACCCTCATCCTGGTCTATGCCAGCATCAAGGGCCGCGCGCGCGAGGTGGAGCATGGCATCGAGGTCGAGCCGTTCGCCTTCTTCGCGGCAAAGAATGCCGTCCTCGCCGGCGCGCTGCTCTATTTCACCTATCTGATCGCGTCGCATCGTGGCCTGCCCAACGTGCTCGTCATCATGACCGCGCTGATCGCGCTCTACGGATTCATGACGCGGCGCACCGTAGTGGGCCGGCAGATCTATGCGGTCGGCGGCAACGCCAAGGCCGCCAAGCTGTCGGGCATCAAGACCGAGCGGCTCGTGTTCCTGACCTTCGTCAACATGGGCGTGCTGGCCGCGCTCGCCGGCCTGATCTTCGCCGCTCGCCTCAACACGGCCACGCCGAAAGCGGGCCTCGGCTTCGAGCTCGACGTCATCGCGGCCTGCTTCATCGGCGGCGCCTCGGCCTATGGTGGTGTCGGTCGCGTCGGTGGCGCTGTCATCGGCGCGATGATCATGGGCGTCATGAACAACGGCATGTCCATCCTCGGCATCGGCATCGACTACCAGCAGGTCATCAAGGGCCTGGTGCTGCTCGGGGCCGTCTGCATTGACGTCTACAATCAGCGCCGTTGAGTTCGGCGCGTAGCGCTGCGGGCTGCTGGGCCGGCAGCGGCGCGCGCTCACCATGTCCCGCGATGCGCGCGGCCACACGGTGGGCACGGCGCATTCGCTTTGCGAACGCGCCTGTGCCTACCTTACGGACTCATCAGAACTACACCACGTGGAAATTCGACACGGAATCGTTGGCGAGCTGGGCGACGAGCTGCAGCTCCCAGTCGATATAGGCCTGCATCGCCGCGGTCGCGTTGTCGGTGCCCTCATAGGGACGCTTGTAGACGTCGTCTGCAAGCGAGATCCATGAGTGCCGCTCCGTCTCCAGCGCGTGGCCGGCGGCGGTCCAGGCGCGCGTGCCGCCTGAGAGCACGCGGACCTGGCGGCGCGTGGCGGTGCGCGCATCGGCCAACGCGTGAAACGCCTCTGCGCCGTCGCTGCTGGTCAGCACGATTGCGCCGCCGCCCGGCAGCTTGGCGAGATCATCGGCAAAGCGCGATGCCAGCACGAAGTGTGCGCCCGGAACGTGGCCTGCCTTGTAGCTCGGACTGCGCGAGAGATCGACGATCGTCCTCGTGGCGGGAGCGGCCGCGAGCTCGGTGACACTGATCGCGGCGGCACCGATTTCCGGCAGCGGCGGGCGGCGTGATGCTGGCATCGCGGTCTCGGTCGGTGCGACCACGTCCGGTCCGACGATTGCCACATCCCAGCCCATCTGCTTCAGCCACGACGCCGTCATGCGCGCGCGCACGCCGTCATCGTCGAACAGCACCAGCCGGGCGCCGCGGACGCCGACCCATTCGTCGGTTGCCTGCACCAGCTGGCCGCCGGGTGCCGACGCAAATCCGGCCGGATGGCCGGCGGCATATTCCTCCGGCGTGCGCACATCGAGGCAGTAGAGCGTGCGGGTGCCGGCCTCGGCCTGATAGCGCGCGAAGGTCGCATGGTCGAGCACACCAACACCGACACGCTCGGCCCACGCCTTGGCGTCGGCGAGCGCCGCCGCGTAGCTCGTCTGCGGCCGCTCCAGGACGCGCGCGGTCCGGCCGCGCTCGACCTGGTGCCCGGCGAGCGTCCAGCCGATGGTGCCGTTGCGCAGCGCGTAGATCCGGTTCGGCAGCCCGGCATTGATCAGCGACTGCGTGCCGATGATCGAGCGCGTGCGTCCGGCGCAATTGACGATGATGGTGGTGTCAGCCGCCGGCGCGATCTCGCGCGCCCGAAACGCCAGCTCGCCGCCGGGGACGCTGACCCCGCGCGGAATGCTCATGGTGCGGTATTCCTCGAAGCGGCGCGCGTCGAGCACGACCAGATTGGACTCGCGCTCGATCAGCGCCTTGGCCTCGTCCGCCGACAGCGACGGCGTGTGTCGGATCGCCTCCACCAGCTCACCGAATGCCTTGCTCGGTACGTTGACATCGCGGAACACTTCGCCGATCCGGGCATAGCCCGACAGTCCACCATCGAGGATCGCGACGTCGGTATAGCCGAGTGCACGAATGCGCGGCACCGCGCGCGCGGCATAGCCTTCGCCGTCGTCATAGACCACGACTGGAGCAGTCAGCCGCGGCACGAGGTCGAGGCTGCGCAGTTCGATCTGCGACAGCGGCAGCGACACGGCAAAGAACGGATGCGACAGCGAGTAGGCGCCTTCCTCGCGGACATCGAGCAGCGCCACCTCCTCGCCGGCGCGCCAGCGCCGCCGCAGCTCTGTCGGAGTCATGACGCGGAACTGGTCAGGCGGCGTCGAGGTCTGGCCAGAGGTTGGGGACGGTTTCATTCGAATATCCGGAAGTGAAGTCCTTGGCGGCGCCGGTCTCCGCGTCGTACACCGCGCGGCGGATGCGGCCGATATTGCCGCCATAGACGTGGATGCTGATCGAGGAGCGGTCCGCCAGACCGTTGGAGATGGCGTGGATGTCGCCAATCTGTGGCGACACCGCCGCCGTTTGTCCAGCCCGGAGGCGTTCCGGCGGCGCCGCGCGCAAGGTCCCGTCCGGTTGCCGCGCATGGCTGACCGAGAGTTCCTCGCCGCGCAGGACGCCGACGAGGCCCCAGACGCGATGGTCGTGGATTGGCGTGCCCTGGCCCGGGCCCCACACGAAACTCACGATCGAGAAGCGCTCCAGCGGATCGGCATACAGCAGATATTGCCGGTAATGGCCGCCGTCAGTCATGGCGTAGGCCTCGGGCAGCCAATCGTCATGCGCGACCAGCTCCTCGAGTTTCGGTGCGAGCGCGGCGAGCAGCACCGCCTCGCTGGTCGTGCTCGCGACCAGGCGTGCCGTCTCGGCGACGAAATCGCGCAGCCGTGCAATGTCAGTCATGTCGGACTCGTGTCGGGTGGGAAATGATGCGGGTGGCGGACGGCGCCGCCGTTTCGCTCACACGTGAGGGCCGAGCATCGCGATATAGAACAGATCCTCGTTCGACAGCTCTGCCGACGGCTGCAGGACGACGACGTCGCGGGCGACCGTGCCGGCGTCAACGCGCCGTTGCGGCAGCAAATGGCCGAGCCAGCCTCCGAACCATGAGACGTAGCGCACGATAGCCTCCGCGCAGTTTGATCACGGCATGATTATCATGCCGCGACCGGCGTCGAACAGAGCCGGGCGTGGCTGCGCATGAATTTGGCAGATCATGCCTGCTGCAGCACGTCGCCGGCAAATTCCTTTTCCCTCCCGTGCTGCGCGCGCTGCTCTGCTTCTCCAGCGCGAGCACTCGCACCCGCTTCAGTGCCGAGCAGCCGCTCCTGCCAGTGGGTGCGGAACGCCATCCACGAGGCGTGATCCTGGAACGCGACCTCGGCGAACCACTCGACCGTCACCGCGCCGCTCGGCCACAGCCGCTCCTCGTCATGCCAGCACACGACCGGCCAGCGCGGATTGCGATAGGTGCGCCCGGTCTCATCATGCAGGGACGGACGGCCGAGATGATCGATCAGCCATGACATCACTTCCGGCAGGAACGTGGCGGCGAACGACACGCCGTGGCGGCCGAGCCGCTGCGGCATGCGCATGATGCGCTGATCGATGATCGCAAAGGCCGGCGGTACCGCGCCGACATTGAACTGGCGGATCATCAGCAGGCGGAAGCCGCATTCGCACAGCTCGGCGGGGACGGCATGGATCGCCGTCGGCTGAAGTGGAGCCGTCATGTTCATACCAGTGCTCCCTGCGCCTGTTCGATCGCCTGCTGCAACGCTGTGCGCGTCGGCACATCCGTGCGCTTCGGATAGGCGGTCAGAACGTGTGCCATCCCGTGTCTCCTCTCGGCATCTGCACGATGCTGGTCGCAGCGTGCAGATGGCCCGCGCGGAGACGGAGATTTGGCCCGAATCCGACGCGACGAAAATCAACAATCTCCGACATTGCTGCCGGTCAGGGAGAGCAGATCAAGTTTCGTGCCAGACGTCAGGAGATCAGTGGAGACTGTGGCCGTCCGGGTCGTCATCCGGAGACACGAGCTGCGCGATCGCGCTGGATTGATGGTGGACCATCCGCCAGGCGCCGTCGACACGGGCGAAGTGATTGGCTGCGGCGAGCGCTGCGCCGTCCACCAGTTCGATGCACAGGACGTGGCCGTGGTCGCCGTCGACGATCGCGCGAGGCTCGGCACAGACGATCTGCGGCCGCGCGGGATTGTTGAGGATGTCGCGCCAGCTGCCGATCACGGCGGCGCGGCCGACGATCGCCGGCCAGCCCGGATGGATGCAGGAGATGCCATCGCGATCAGCCCAGAGCGCGGCGAGCGCGGCGAAATCTCCTGCTGCGAAGGCTGCATAGAAGGCCGCATTGGCCGCCAGAATCTCGCTGTCGTCGCTCATCGTGGTGAGGTGAGCCAAGCCGGTGCGAAAATCAAGCAATGTTTGGAATCGCACACGTAGGGCGCTCGCGAAAGCTTGCAAGCTTCTTGCAAGAGCCATTCGAGACGCAATCGCAACGCAGCAGCCGAGGTTCTGTCATGCTCGAAACGGCCATTGTCGGGGGTGGATTGTGCGGAATAGCACTTGCGCGCAGCCTGCAGCAGCGCGGCGGCACGTTCGCCTTGTTCGAAGCGCGACATCGGCTGGGCGGGCGTGTCCTGTCGGCCAAGAGCGCAGCCGGGCTCGCGCTCGATCTTGGGCCGACCTGGTTCTGGCCCACCACCCAGCCGCTGCTGACCGGCTTGATCTCCGAGCTTGGCCTGTCTGATTTCGCCCAGCACGATGACGGCACGGTTCTCCACCTGAAAGAGGCGGACAAGACGGCCGAGCAGATCAGCGGGCAACCGATTCATCAGGGCGCGCGCCGGCTGTCCGGCGGCATGGCGAAGTTGATCGAGGCGCTGGCGCGCGACCTGCCGCAACCGTCCATCCATCTCGGCCATGAGCTGATGCGCATCGTCGATTGCGGCAGCCATGTGCGGCTGATCTTCGCCACATCCACGGAATCGGTGGCGATCGAGGCCAAGCGCGTCGTGCTCGCGCTGCCGCCGCGGCTGCTGATCGATCATGTCGGCTTCTTCCCGGAACTCGATGAGGCGACCTGCGAGGCGATGCGCAATGCCGAGACCTGGATGGCGGCGCAGGCCAAGGTCGTGATCGCCTATGACCAGGCGCATTGGCGCGACAAAGGCCAGTCGGGCAACGCCTTCGTCAGTCACGAGCAGGCCGTGGTCGGCGAGATCTTCGATGCCTGTGACGCCGGCGGCGACCGCGCAGCGCTCGGCGGCTTCCTCGCCTTCCCGCCCGATCTGCGCGAAGCTTTCACCGTCGGCCTGCCGTTGCTGATGGACAGCCAGATGGTGCAGCTGTTCGGCGCCGCGCTGGACGGCGGCGAGCAGCACTATCAGGATTGGGCGACCGAGCGCTTCACCTGCAGCGCGCTGGATCGCACCACGCCGCGCGGCGAGCATAGCGAGATCGCCAATCCGATGCTGCGGCGGGCGCTGTGGGACGGGCGGCTTCATCTCGGCGGTGCCGAGACCGCGAGCCATGCGGCCGGCTATCTCGAAGGCGCGCTCAACGCCGCCAGGCGCATCGAGCGCGCGCTCGCCCGCACGGCGACCGAGACCACAGCGGCTCGCGCAGCAGCCGCGGCCGGTGAGGGAGTGTCGGGCAATGACGCGAGCCTGGCCTGGTTCGGCGCCTGGGTCGCCGCCCAGCGCGATGCGGCGTTCGACGACTACCGGCATCGGCTCAACCGGAGTCTCGCCACGCAGCAGCGCGAGCAGCTGACGCAGCTGGCCATTCTCGGCGCGACCGAGCAGGTGTTCGCTGCGGCGCTGCAGGTGCTGGATGCGCTGACCCTCGACATGCGCGACGTCGTCGTCGAGCGCGGCCGCTCGGCTCTGACGCCGGAGGTGCAGAAGCCGTTCCGTGATGTCATGCAGTCGCTGC
The DNA here is from genome assembly GCA_049802835.1 of Bradyrhizobium sp. GTDB lineage: Bacteria > Pseudomonadota > Alphaproteobacteria > Rhizobiales > Xanthobacteraceae > Bradyrhizobium. Next base: position 2,209 of record JBARNF010000315.1, on the reverse strand, counting down.
TCGACGACGCCGTCGCCTTCAACCGCACCTCCTGCGCGCTGTCGAACTTTCCGCACGAGCACAAGCCATCGAAAGACTATGTGCAGACGATCCTGCGCGACATCGCCGCCGCGTGGCAGGAGTTTTCGCTTGCGGCCAACCGTCTGCTGCTGGCCAAGGCCGACACCGCGATGCGGCAGCCGACGCGGGTGTCGTCGTGAGCCGGGCAGAGTTGGGTGACGACCGATGAAGCTGCAGATCGAACGTCCCACCATCGAGGCGATGGCGGCAGCCTTTCCGCACCTCGCCTCGCTCACGGAACAGCTGCGTTTCGGCGACAAGGTCGAGGTCAACCTCGCCCAGCTCGCGGCGTCCGAGCTCGACTTCCTGCGTGACAGCTACCAGAAGGCCGGCCCCGAGTGGCATGCCCGCGCCGCGCATATCGCGACCCTGCAGCGCGCCTTCAACGATTCCGGCACGCGCTTCGCCGAGCACGAGCTGGAATCGGTGCTGCCGGCGATCGCGCGCTATCTGATCTCAGGCGCGATCCGCGGCTGGATGTTCACGGCCAATGTCGCCAGCCGGCCGCTGCCTTATGTGGTGACGCGGCTCGACTACACCGCGCCGTCGAATGACGAGGCCGGCCGCGTCTTCATCGAGCTCAAGGCCAATGCCAAGGGATCGATCACGACATCGACGCTGCGCATCTCCACAGGCGACATCGTCGGCAAGACCGTGGCCGAGATCTTCGCCGCCAAGGGCTTTCTCAAGGAGACGCCCGAGCTGATATCAGCCTATGACGAGACGGCCGAGCGCTACTTCGGCTGGCGCGGCCGCTATGGCGCGCAGTTCTCCGGCCGCGGCATCGGCTTCTTCGCCGACGATCCGAATTCCTCGCATCGGGATATGGACTGGTCGCGCAAGGATGTGATCGTGCTGTCGTCGGGCGGCGGCAGCGCGCGCCTCGTCAACGACGAGGGCATCCTGACCGAGCGCGCGCTGACGCTGGAAGTGACCGGCGACATTCTCGGGCAATATCTGCGCAAGGCCGCCAAGAGCAATCTTTACGACGCCGAACAGGAGGTCGAGGAATCCAAGGCTGCAATCCCGAAGGGCATCTTCTGCCGCATTCCCGTCCATCCCTACATGCTGATGTTCCATCTCGACCTGCACCATTATCTCTGGGTGCATGCCGACGACATGATTCCTTACGCGTATCAGCCCGAGCTCAAGCAGAAGCTGGTCCTGCCCGAGGAGCAGACCGACCTGATCGACATCCTCACCGCCGAGATGGACCTGCTGATGGACGACATCGTCGCCGGCAAGTCGGGCGGCACCACCGTGCTGTGTGCAGGTCCGCCGGGTGTCGGCAAGACGCTGACGGCGGAGGTCTATGCCGAGATCATCGGCCGGCCGCTCTACCGGGTGCATTCCGGCCAGCTCGGACTCAACGTCGCGGCGATGGAGAGCGCCTTGAAGGACGCGCTGACGCGGGCGCAGCGCTGGGGCGCGGTCATGCTGATCGACGAGGCCGACGTCTACATCAAGCGCCGCGAGGACGACATGACCATGAATGCCGTGGTCGGCGTATTCCTTCGCGTGCTCGAATATTTCAACGGGCTGTTGTTCCTGACGACGAACCGCATCGACGACATCGACGAAGCCATCGTGTCGCGCTGCATCGCGCTGATCAAGTTCCAGGCGCCGGACGCCGCGGCGCGCGGACGGATCTGGCGGGTGATGTGCGAGCAGTTCGGGCTGAAGGTCGAGGCGGCGTTGATCGAGTGCCTGGTGGAGACGTTTCCGGGTGCCTCGGGACGTGACATCAAGGGGCTGGCCAAACTCGTCGCCAAGTATTGCCACCACAAGAGCGTGCGCCCGAGCATCGACGTCTTCCGCCGCTGCGCCATCTTTCGCGGCATCGACCTCGGCGATCACGACCTGCTGCCGGAGGCGGCGGAGTAGAACGCCGCGCTGCTGCGAGTGAGGAAAGACTCCACCCGCGCATCGATGCTTCAGTGGTCGCGCCGGACATCTCCGCATGTCATTCCGGGGCGCGCGAAGCGCGAGCCCGGAATCCATAACCACAGGCAGCTGTTATGCGGGAGGCATGGATTCCGGGCCCCCGCCCGGCACGACGCCGACCCGTCCGTCATTGCGAGCGCAGCGAAGCAATCCAGTGTCGATTGCGCAGCTCTGGATTTCTTCGTCGCTTCGCTCCTCGCAATGA
>JBARNF010000314.1:0-11097 GCA_049802835.1 Bradyrhizobium sp. | reverse complement strand
GTCCATGTCCCAGTAGAACGCCTCCAGCAGCTGCAGGCCCTGCGCCGCCTTCAATCCCATGCCGTGGACGTCGTTGATGAACAGCAGGAAGGCGACCAGCGACTGCCCGCCCTGCTGGATGCCGAACTCGGCGGCCTGCTTGACGGCATTGATGGTGTCGCCGCCGGCATTGGCGAGCCCGATCACCTTGGCCTTCGAGCCCTGCGCCTGCAGCAGGAACGAAGCGAAGTCTGTCGTCCCGAGCGGATGCTTGGCGGAGCCCAGCACCTTGCCGCCATGCTTCTCGATGTAGTTGGTGGCCTCCGCCTCGATGCCCTGGCCGAGCGCGTAGTTGACCGTGATGAAGTACCAGTCCTTGCCGCCGCGCCCCATCATCGCCGCCGCCGTGGTGTTGCCCGTGGCCCAGGCGTCGTTGACCCACTGAATTGTGTTCGGCGAGCACGCCTTGCCGGTGAGATCGGAGCTCGCCGTCGACGACGCCAGGAACGTCATGCGGCTGTTGCGCAGCAGCTCGTTGACCGTGAGGCCGACCGCCGAATTGGGCACGTCGACCACGGCATCGACCTTGTCGACATCGAGCCATTTGCGCGTGATCGCCGAGCCGACATCGGTCTTGTTCTGATGGTCGGCATAGACGATCTCGACCTTGATGCCTTTGCCGCCACCGTTGAAATCCTCCGCCGCCATGCGCGCGGCCTCGACCGAGCCCATGCCGTTGGTGTCCTGGAAGATGCCGGAGATGTCGTTGAGCACGCCGACGCGCACGACGTTGTCCGAGATCTCTCCGGCCGATGCCCTGGCCGCAAGGCCAAGTGTCGCGAGCAGCGCGAGCGCGCAAGAATTCAGCTGCTTCATGGTATCCCTCCCCGTGTGTTGCTTGTTTTGATTATTGTCGCCGTCGCGGCCGGAGATCGCCCGGTCGCGTGAACTCAGCTCTGCCGGTTCGGAATCCGCACCACGAGTCCCGCCAGCGCCGGCTGAACCTTGAGCTGGCAGGACAGCCGGCTGTTGGGCAGCCGCTCGGCCGCGGTGCCGTCGAGCAGCGCGTCCTCGTCGTCGGAGACGGAAGCGAGCTTTCCGGTCCAGGCGTCGTCGACATAGACGTGGCAGGTGGCGCAAACGGCGTTGCCGCCACATTCGGCCACGATGCCGTCGATGCCATGCGTCAGCGCCGCCAGCATGACGCTGGCGCCGTCCTCTGCCTCGACGGTCTCGCTGCGGTTGTCGGCATGAATGAAGGTGATCGTCGTCATGGCATCGCTCAGGCTGGAGTGAACGTGACCGGCAGGCCTTCCAGCCCGCGCAGCGTGTTGTTGTAGCGGCGCTTCGGCGCGCCGCTCATCGTGATGGAGCCGACCTTGCGGGCGAGCGCCGTCAGCACGGCCTCGCCTTCGAGCCGCGCGACGAGCTGGCCGACGCACATGTGGATGCCGGAGCCGAAGCCGACGTGGCCGGAGACTTTTCGCGTGATGTCGTAGCTGTCCGGCTGCTCCCAGCGCCGCGGATCGCGGTTGGCGGCGCCTAGGAACATCAGCACCTTCTCGCCTTCAGGAATCATGACGCCGCCCAGCGCGACATCGCGCGTCGTAGTGCGGAAGAAAGTCTGCACCGGGCTTTCGAACCGCACCGCCTCCTCGAACGCGTTGCGCGCCAGCGACGGGTCGCCGCGCAGCCGCGCCCATTGGTCGGGGAAGCGTGCGAGGCAATAGACCGCGGCGCCGATGCCGTAGACCGTGGTGTCGAGGCCGGCCGACAGCAGCGATCGCACCAGCAATGGTGCCTCGGCCGGCGTGATCTCGCCGCTGTCGCTGAAGGCATGGATGCAGGCCCCGAAACCGCCGGGCGCGAGATTGTCGCGCTGGCATTGCGCAGTGACATAGGCCTGATGCGGCGCGGAGCGCTCGATCGCCTGCTGGCGCAATTCGTTCGGCGGCCCGAACGCGTTGAACACCAGGCTGGCATAGGGAATGAGATGCTCGTGGCCTTCCGCCTGGAGACCCAGCGCATCGGGAAACACCGACAGCGGATAGGCCTCGGCGAGATCGGGGATCGCATCGAACGATCCGCGCGCCAGCAACTCGTCGACCTTGGCTTCGGCCGCGGCCATGAAGCCGTCGCGCAGCCGTTTCATGACCGCGGGCGACAGCACCTTGCTCAGCACCGCGCGCGTGCGCGTATGCGCCGGCGGATCGGCCTCGAGGATCAGGCTCGCCGGCCGCCACGGCTTTTCCTTGGCGAAGTCGCTGAGGCCGACGCCGCGGCTGGAGCAGAAGGTCTGCGGATCGTTGAAGACGGCATAGACCTCGGCATAGCGCGCGACGCCGTAGACATTCCATTTGTCCAGGTAGACGACAGGACCAGCCTCGCGCATCTCCTGATGCGCGGGATAGGGATCGTCGAAGAACGAGATCGAGAACGGATCGATGTCGAGATGCGGGATCGCTGGCGGCGTGCCGGCTTCGCCTGCGGAAAGACCTGTTGGCTTCATGCGTTGCTCCCGAAATTTGGCCTTGTCATGCGGCTTTTCGTATCTCTATGACTGGCGATGCATGGACGCTGGGGGTCATGAGCGAGAAAACCGGGACGCCGCGCAAAGCGCCGCCGCGCGAGCCTGAGGGGCAAGGCCTCACGCTCGATCTCGACCGCTATGTGCCGGCCTTCGTCACTTTCATCGCCAACAAGCTGTCGAACAGCGCCACCGCGTTCTATCAGCGCAATTTCGGCGTCAACGTCACGGAATGGCGGATCATGTCGCTGCTGGCGATCGAGCCCGGCATTCCGGCCTCGCGCATCTGCAGCGTGATCGGCTTCGACAAGGGCCCGGTCAGCCGCACGCTCACCCTGATGAAGAACCGCGGCCTGATCGCGATCCGCAATGATCCGGAGGACGGCCGCAGCCATTCGATCTCGCTGACGGCCAAGGGTCGCGCGATCCACGACAAGGTCATCGTCGCCGCGCTGGAGCGCGAGCGGCGGCTGCTGGCGTGCCTCGACAAGGATGAGCAGGAAGTCCTGATCGCGCTGCTGCGCCGGATCCACGACAATCTCGGCGCCGTCACCGGCGCGAACTGAGCAGCCGCGGAGCACTTCGTTGCAAGCCCGGCCACTCCGGCATGGCTCTCGGCGGGCGCGCACGCAAATGGCCGCGCCTGCGGCGAGCAGGCTGCGCATGGTGTTTCCGTCCCTGGTTCGAGACGCGCCATCGCACGCCTCCGTTCTTCACGGATTCGATGGTTCCACAGATTAGTTGCTTTGGCAACGATAAATTCAGCCTCGGGTGGCGCCCCAATCATGCGCCCGCGCGATATCTCGACTTTTAGCCATTCGCGCAGGCCGGTGGAAATCCTGTCCTGCTATGCAATTTCGGGGCACGTCCTTCAGGTCGCGGCGTGGTGGGGAGAGACGGATGTTGGGGTTCTTCTTTGGTTTCAATGCGCGCCTTGGCCGCCTGCACTATTTCCTGGCATCGCTGGTCCTCATCGTCTCATTCATCGTCCTGATGGTCGGCCTGGCGGTCGCCATATCCGCTGCCGTCCCGCAGCAATTGGGCCCGGCGGTGCGCTGGCTGATCATGGTGATGATCGGTCTTGCGCTGTGGTCGAACACGATGCTGCAGGCGATGCGCTTCCGCGACATCGGTTGGGATCCCGTCTGCGTGCTGCCGGCCTGGCTCGCCATCATGGTTCTCGACCACGTCGTCGCCACGCGGTTTCCGGAATACGCGCTGACGACCTCGCAAGCCGGCACGCTCGTCGGAGGATTGATCAATCTCGGTCTGTGCGTCGCGCTGACGTTCTTCCCGAGTGGCGCGAGCGATTCCGACACATCGAGCCACCGTCCCCGCCGCTCCAATGAAGCGTCGCCCGCATACGGACGCGGCGTGCCCTCAGTGTCCGAATCGCGGCTGGCGCGCATCACCAGCGGTCAGGAGAGCCGGCGCGGGTGGTAGGCGCCCCGCGCCTGCCTATAAATGATGCAAACGATCAATCGGGACGCCGCATGACCGGGGCGATATCCGTCAACGGCCACACAACCCACTGACATACAAGATTTTTCGTCTCACGCTCGGCATCTCCAGCGTGTACACAATGGCACGTGCCTTGCTACGTTCGCAGCAGGATCGGCGAAGCGGAGCGCAAGGAAATGGCAAGCCAGAGATCGGGCTCACGACAGACGCGGAGCGCCGCGTGACCGAAACCGTTGCCGAGATCGTCGCCGCCCACCGGGCCGGCCTGATGACACCGAAGGACACGATCGCCCGCTGCTACGACCGCATCCGCGCTCATGCCGACCCCGCCATCTTCATCAGCCTGCGCGACGAGAAGGACGCATTGGCCGAGGCCGAGAGGCTCGCGGCGAACGACTCCGCGAAGCTGCCGCTCTACGGCGTGCCGGTCGCGGTCAAGGACAACATCGACGTGGCGGGTCTGCCGACCACGGCGGCCTGCCCGGCCTTTGCCTATACGCCCACCCGCGATTCGACCGCGGTGGCACGGCTGCGCGCGGCCGGCGCCATCATCATCGGCAAGACCAATCTCGATCAGTTCGCCACCGGCCTGGTCGGCGTCCGGTCGCCCTATGGCATCCCGAAAAATCCGGTGCGCGCCGATCTCGTGCCGGGCGGATCGAGCTCCGGTTCCGCGGTCGCGGTATCAGCCGGACTGGTGCCACTGTCGCTGGGCACCGACACAGCGGGGTCCGGCCGCGTGCCGGCCATGCTCAACAACATCGTCGGCCTGAAGCCGAGTCTCGGCATGATCTCGACCGCAGGGCTGGTGCCGGCCTGCCGCACGCTCGACTGCATCTCGGTGTTCGCGCTCACCGTCGACGATGCGGTCGCGGCGCTCTCCGTGATGGCCGCACCCGATCCCGTCGATCCGTTCTCGCGCGACCGGCCACTCGCGGCGGTCACGCCATTTCCGCGCGGCGTGAAGCTCGGCATTCCCCGACCCGGACAACTGATCTTCTTCGGCGACAAGGCGGCCGAGGCCGCGTACGACGCCGCGGCCGCGCGCTTCGCCAAGCTTGGCGCCGAGCTCATCGCGTTCGACCTCGAGCCGTTCTACGAGACGGCGCGGCTGCTCTATGAAGGTCCGTGGGTCGCCGAGCGCTATCTCGTCATCCGCGATCTGCTGGCATCCGATCCCGGCGCGATCCATCCAGTGACCCGCGAAATCACCATCGGCGGCGCGCGCGGCACCGCGGCCGATACGTTTGCTGCGCTCTATCGGCTGCAGGCCCTGCGCAAGGTTGCCGAGCGCACCTTTGCCGATATCGATGCGCTCATCCTGCCGACGGCGCCGACCGCCTACACGACCGCGGACGTGCTCGCCAATCCGATCGAGCTCAACAGCAGGCTCGGCACCTACACCAATTTCGTCACCCTGCTCGATCTGTGCGGACTCGCGGTTCCGGCCGCGATGCGCGGCGACGGCATCCCGTTCGGCATCACGCTGCTGGCGCCGGCCGGCCGCGATGCAGCGCTCGCCAGCCTCGGCCGCACCTTCCATGCCGACACGGCGCTGCCGGTCGGCGCGAAATCGATTCCGCAGCCCCCGCTCGCGGCGCCATCGTCGTCACTGCATGGTGATGAGATCGCCATCGTCGTGGTCGGCGCCCATCTCTCCGGCATGGCGCTGAACCATGAGCTCACGAGCCTTGGCGGACGGCTGCTGGAGGCGACCAAGACCGCACCGGACTACAAGCTCTTCGCCTTGACCACCACCCCGCCCAAGCCCGGCATGCTCCGCATCGAGGCTGGCCGGGGCACGGCAATGGACGTCGAGCTCTGGGCGCTGTCGGCAGCGAGCTTCGGCAAGTTCGTCGATCTTATTCCGCCGCCGCTGTCGGTCGGTACGATCCGGCTCACCGACGGCCGCAGCGCCAAGGGCTTCCTCGTCGAGCCGGCTGCACTCGATGGCGCGCGCGACATTTCAGAGTTCGGCGGCTGGCGGTCGTATATGGCGCAGAAGAGCTGATCGATTTCGCGCGGGTGGGCAAAGGCGCGCCCGTAACGTCTCACCGGGCGAGATCGCGGTGGCGCCGTGCCCACCGTTTCGCCGCGGAGTCCGTGGCCCGACGGTAGGCACGCTGCCGCCTAACGGCGGCTGCTTTGCCCACCCTACCGCTCAAACTAACACCTACACCGACACCGCGTAGATCTCATATTCGCCGCGCACCAGCTCGATATGGGCACGCATCGCATGCGCGGCACCCGCCTTGTCGCCGCGCAGGATGGCGACGACGACGCGATCGTGCTCGGCGTGGGATTTGGCGAGGCGGCCGAGATTGCGGAACTGGGCGCGGCGGAACGGCTGCACCCGTACCCGCGTCGCCAGCGTAATCTCGGCGATATAGGCGTTGTGCGCGCCGGCATAGATTGCGTTGTGGAAGCGCTCGTTCACCTCGTGGAAGCGCTCCGGATTGCCGGCGTGACTGAGATTGCGCAACTCTTCGTGAATGGCCTCCAGCCGCTGCCGCTCCACCGGCGTCATCCGCTGCGCGGCGAGCCCGGCGCATAGGCCTTCGAGCTCGGCCATCGCCTCGAACATGCCGGTCAGGCGCTCGACAGAAGGCCGCGCCACGACGGCGCCGCGATGCGCACGCGCCTCGATCAGGCCCGAGGCCGCCAGCTGTCGCAACGCCTCGCGCACCGGCGTGCGCGACACGCTGAAGCGCTTGGCGATTTCGGTCTCATCCAGCGGAGCGCCGGGAGCCAGCGCGCCGCGCACGATCTCGTCGGCGAGCTGCAGGCGCAGCTCTTCGGCCCGGGTAATCTTGGCCACGACCGCAGGCGCACGATCCACGCGCGGCACATCGGATTCAAGAACGAGCCGCTGACGTGTCCGCGGCGGAAGATCGTCCAGGCTCATGCCTCAGCCGCCTTTTGTTTCGTCGATGATGCTGACATGGGCGGCAACGATTCTCCAGCCCTCGGGAAACCGGATCCAGGTCTGCATCTGGCGCCCGACCTTGCCGGGCGCACTGTCGCGATAGAACAGGGTCGAGGCGACCGCGGTGTCGCGGCCGTAGGTCGAGATCACGGTGCGCGCGGTGCGTCGCATCAGCCCAACCGGCGAGCGCGCGCCGCGGAAAGCCGAGATCTCGTCATAGCCGTAGAGGTTCTCACCAATGCCGTAGCGCAGCGTGTGCGCATCTTTCCGGAACAGCGCGTCGAGCACGGCGACGTCGTTGCTGACCAGCGCCTGTTCATAGCGCTGGAACTGCGCGGTGACTTCCGCGACGACGTCAGGCAGATCGACTTCCATTCTCCAGAACTCCTCTCGGGGCCGGCGCAGCGGCGACGCCAAGCTGTTGCAAAGCGTGGGCCACACGCAATGCGACATGTTCGCACCAGGGCGCAGCGATGATCTGCACGCCGATGGGCATCGGATCGAGGGGAATTGGAACCGCGACGACGGGGAGGCCGATGAACGAGATCGGCTGGGTATGGACGCCGATGTTGGCGCGCACCGGCAATTCGACGCCATCAAGCATGAAGGTCGCCTGGCCGAGCTTCGGCGCAATGCAGGGCGTCGCGGGCGCGATCAGCACATCGACGGACCTGAAGAGCTCCAGAACCTGGGCCCGGTACCAGCGGCGGAACTTCTGCGCGCGGTCGACCATCGGTGCCGGAATCATCGCCCCCGCAATCAGGCGATCACGCACCGCCGGATCGAAATCATCGGCGCGCGTACGCAGACGATCGAGATGGAGCGAGGCGCCTTCCGTCGTCGAGATGACATAGGCTGCGGCGCGAGCACGCGCGGCTTCCGGCACCTCGACGACGTCTGTTGCGTTCAACGCCTTGGCGACGCGGGCGACGGCTTCGATCGCCTCGGGAAACAGATACTTCTGGAAATGACCGCCGGCGATGGCGATGCGCAGCCCATCAATGCCTTGTGACAACAGGCCGGAGACCGGCTCCGGCGCGCGCGTCGTGCAGGCGGCATCATCTGGATCGGGCCCCTGCATGACATCATACGCAAGCGCGAGATCCTCGACCGAGCGCGCGAACGGACCGAGATGGTCGAGGCTCGCAACGAAGGGAAACGAGCGCGCGCGCGACAGCCGGCCATAGGTCGGCTTCAAGCCGAAGATGCCGCAGAACGACGAGGGCACGCGGATCGAGCCGTTGGTGTCGGAGCCGAGTGCGATCGGCACCAGGCCGCCGCCAACGGCGCTGCCCGAGCCACCCGACGAGCCGCCGCTCATCCGCGCCGGATCATGCGGGTTGCGCGATGGGCCGTCATGGATGTTCTCGCCGGTGAAGTCATAGGCGTATTCGCCCATGTTGAGCGCGCCGACGAGAACGGCTCCGGCCGCCTCCATACGCTCGATCAGCGTCGCATCGCATTTCGCCGCTGGGCGGTTGCGATTGATCTTGGAGCCGGCACGGGTCGGAAGCCCCTCGACGTCGAACAGGTTCTTCACCGCGAACGGCACGCCGGCCAGCGGGCCGACCGGCTTTCCGGCAGCGATCGCGGCGTCGATCGCACGCGCCTTCGCCCGCCCGCGATCCGCCGTCACATCGGTGAAAGCGTTCAGGACGCCGTCGCGCGCAGCAATCCGCGCCAGCGCGGCATCAGTCGCCTCCACGGCGGAGAGTTTGCGTGCGGCCACCGCGGCGGCGATGGCGGCTGCGGTCATCCCGGAGGGATCAAGCGGTGAAGACACTGGCAGGCTCGGTTTCATCAGGCAGGGCGAACTCGTCGACCAGCTTGGCCATCTTCAGCGAGACCTCGAGATTGGCGCGGATCGCAGGGCGCCAGGCCTCCTCGATCGGCAGCTCCAGGGCGCGTCCGACGGCGTCGATATAATCATCCAATGGCTCAGCCATGCGCTTTCCCTCTTGGGCTTGCCTCTCTCCCCTGCCCTCTCAATGGGCCGGGAGCGGCGGGTGCGGGATCGCCGTCAGCAGTTCGCGCGTATAGGCGTCCTGCGGATCACCCAGCACGCGCTCGGAGCTGCCTTCCTCGACGATTCGGCCCGACCGCATTACGATCACACGATCGCACAACAGCCGCACCACATTCAAATCATGGGAGACGAACAGATAGCTCATACCTAGCTGCTGCTTGAGGTCTTCAAGCAGATTGAGCACGACCGCCTGCACGGAGACGTCGAGCGCCGCGGTCGGCTCGTCGAGGATCACGAGCTTGGGGTGCAGCGCGATGGCGCGGGCGATGCCGACGCGCGCTTTTTGTCCTCCTGAAAGCTGATGCGGAAAGCGGTCGAGCAGATTGAGCGGCAGGCCGACCATGGTGGCGAGCTCCTCGCAGCGCGCACGGATCGCTTGACGCCCCTTGATGTCGCCGAGCTGCAGGATCGGATCGGCGATGGCACGGATGGCCGTGAAGCGCGGATTGAGGCTGTCGGTCGGATCCTGGAAAACCATCTGGATGCTCTTGCGCAGCGGCAGCCTTGCGAACGCCTGCGGCAGGATGTTGCCGATCTCCTCGCCGTCGAAGCTGATGCGGCCCGAGGTCTGGTCGAGCAGCCGCATCACCATCATCGACGTGGTCGATTTGCCGCAGCCGGATTCGCCGACCAGGCCGACGCTCTCGCCGTGACCGACCGTGAAGCTGATGCCGTCGACGGCGCGGAACACCTCGGGCTCGATCGCAGGTCCCCGGCCGAACAGTTTTGATAACGTCGCCGAGGCGCCCTGCCGCGGGTACTCCTTGACGAGCTTGTCGACGAGCAACAGCGGGCGCGCCTTCCGCTCGTCCACCCCACCCAGCTCGTCACCCCCGGGCTTGACCCGGGGGTCCATCACCTTCGACGAGTCTTGCGCAGCGGGATGGATGGCCAGGCCTTCGCCGCGCCGAAGGGGCTTCGGCCCCGCAGGCGGGTCAAGCCCGGCGATGACGGACTGAGATTGGGAAGACGCTGACGACACCTCATCCTCCGGCAGCAATTCCCGCAAGGACACGCCGAGCCGTGGCGTCGCCCGCATCAGCTTGCGCGTATAGGGATGCTGCGGGTTGACGAAGATGTCGGCCGCCTTGGCGGTCTCGACCACCCGCCCCTTCTCCATCACCACCACGCGATCGCAATAGGCCGCCGCCAGACCGAGATCATGCGTGATCAGGATCGTCGACATGCCCCTGCTCTTGGTCAGCTCGACGACGAGATCCATCACCGCCTTCTGCGTGGTGACGTCGAGGCCCGTCGTCGGCTCGTCCGCGATCAGGAGCTGCGGATTGCAGGCCAGTGCCAGTGCGATCACGACGCGCTGGCACATGCCGCCGGACAATTCGAACGGATAGGCGTGATAGCGCTCGCGCGGGCGGGTGATCTTGACCTGCTCGAGCGCTGTGATCGCCTTCTCGGCGCGGTCGCTGGCGGCGGCCTGGGCGTGCTGCTTCAGCACGTCCTCGATCTGCTGGCCGACCTTGCGGATCGGATTGAGCGCCGCGCGCGGGTTCTGAAAGATCATCGAGATCTCGCGCCCGCGCAGATCGCGCATGGCGCTCTCGTCGGCCGCCTTGACGTCGATGCCGGAGAACATCACCGAGCCCTCGGCGATGCGCCCGGCGCGGTCGAGGATGCGCATCACCGCGTAGGACGTCACCGACTTGCCCGAGCCGGATTCGCCGACGATCGCGAGCGTCTCGCCCTTGGCGACGGAGATATCGACATGCTGCACGGCCTTGACGATGCCGCGACGGGTGGAGAACTCGACGGTGAGATCGCGAACGTCGAGCAGCGGCTGTGCGGTCACGGATGGCTCCACTTGTTCGGTGCGCTCCCTCTCCCCGTTCTTACGGGGGCGCGACGAGCTGCGCTCGCGCTGAGAGGGTTGGGGTGAGGGGCAGCCGCTCGAGTGGTGATGATTGGTGAGACCTGTACCCCCACACCCGGATTGCATCTTCGATGCAATCCGACCTCTCCCCGCAAGCGGGGAGAGGTTAGGGAAGCTTCGAGTTCGGTGCTAGCGTCCATCGCCTCACGTCCTGCGCTGCGGGTCGACGATGTCGCGCAGGCCGTCGCCGAGCAGGTTGAAGCAGAACACCGCGATCATCAGCGCGAGGCCCGGGAACAGCGCGATCCACCATTCGCCCGAGACCATAAAGGACGCGCCTTCGGCGACCA
>JBARNF010000313.1:0-2969 GCA_049802835.1 Bradyrhizobium sp. | reverse complement strand
ATCCCGGCATCCATGCCGAGGAGGATTTTATAAAAGGCGCCGTTGAAGTTCAGGATGAAGGCTCGCAGCTCGCAGCGCTGTTCTCGGGCGCAAAGCCCGGCGAGCAGGTGATCGATCTCTGCGCCGGGGCCGGCGGCAAGACGCTGGCGCTGGCCGCCATGATGCAGGGCAAGGGCAGGCTGATCGCGACCGACCACGACAAGCGCCAGCTCGCGCCGATCCACGAGCGGCTGTCGCGCGCCGGCGTGCACAATGCCGATGTGCGCACGCCCAAGGGTGATGCTGACCCGCTCGCCGACATCAGGGCCTCCGCTGATCTGGTCGTGATCGACGCGCCCTGCACCGGCACAGGCACCTGGCGCCGCAACCCCGACGCCAAATGGCGCATGCGCCCCGGCGCGCTCGAGATCCGCCTCAAGGACCAGGCCGAAGTGCTTGATCGCGCGAGCACCCTGGTCAAGCCCGGCGGCCGCATCGCCTACATCACCTGCTCGGTGCTGCACCCCGAAAACGGCGACCAGGTCCGCGCCTTCATCGCCCGCCACCCGGAGTTTGCTATCCAGCCGCCCGACCAGACCGCCAGCGTCCTCTGGGACAAGGCCGACGCGTTCGCGGACGCCGCGCTGAAGTCGGAGGAGGGCTGGCTGATGACCCCCCGCCGCACTGGGACGGACGGCTTCTTCGTGTCGGTGCTGCGCCGCTCCGCGTGACAGTGCCCGTGACTGCGCCCTCTCCCCTTGTGGGAGAGGGCATGTCGGACAGCTCGGCAGGCTCGGTTGGGTGAGGGGTCTGCCTCCACGAGCGTCGTTCGCGGAGAGATACCCCTCACCCAACCGTGTGTGTGGATGGGCCGGAGATGCCCTCTCCCACAAGGGGAGAGGGCGCTGTATCTCACAGCGGCCGCAAGCCCCGCGATGCAACGGTGGGCACGGGCGCGCCCCGGCGTGCCTCAAACGCACATCATGCCGCGCGCCTTTGCCCACCCCTACGGCCTGAAGAAGCAGCCTTGACGCCAACCACACACACCCGCGCTGTCGTCCCGGGCAAGCCCCTCGCGCGCAGCGTGTGGGGCGCCGACCCGGGATCCATACGCCGTGGCCGTCGTGAGGCGCGAGCTGGAGCGGCCAGCGTGCCCCGACCCGCATCCTGTGGTTATGGATCCCGGCTCGGCGCGGACCGGCGCAATGCTTGCGCATTGCCCCAGTCCGCTTGGCCGGGACGACAGCGGTGGGCGACGACGCAGCGGTGAATCGCACGCTTGCAAGGGTTGCGAGACTCCTCGCCGCGGCGTAATTGCTTGCCATGACAGCCCAAGACAACGCCCCCGCCAATTCCGCAGCCGCCGACACCTCCGTGGCCGCGCTCCACGACAAGATCCTGATCGTCGATTTCGGCAGCCAGGTCACGCAGCTGATCGCGCGCCGGGTGCGCGAGGACGGCGTCTATTGCGAGATCGTGCCGTTCCAGAAGGCGGAGGCCGCCTTCCGCGATATCAAGCCGAAAGCCGTGATCCTCTCCGGCGGCCCGGGGTCGGTTCATGAGGAAGGCTCGCCGCGCGCCCCGCAACTGATCTTCGAGTCCGGCGTGCCCGTGCTCGGCATCTGCTACGGCCAGATGACCTTGGCCGCCCAGCTCGGCGGCACCGTCGAGGGCGGCCACCACCGCGAGTTCGGCCGCGCCGACGTCGAGGTCAAGACGACGAGCCGTCTGTTCGAGGGCGTCTGGCAGACCGGCGAGCAGCACCAGGTGTGGATGAGCCATGGCGACCGCATCACGCAGATGCCGCCGGGCTTCTCGGTGGCCGGCGTCTCCCCGAACGCGCCGTTCGCCGTGATCCAGGACGAGGCGCGCAAGTACTACGGCCTGATGTTCCACCCCGAAGTGGTGCACACGCCCGATGGCGCAAAACTGATCCGCAACTTCGTCCGCAACATCGCCGGCCTCGGCGGCGACTGGACCATGCACGCCTTCCGCGCCGAGGAGATCAAGAAGATACGCGCGCAAGTGGGCAAGGGCAAAGTGATCTGCGGCCTCTCTGGCGGCGTCGATTCCGCTGTCGCCGCCGTGCTGATCCATGAGGCGATCGGCGACCAGCTCACCTGCGTGTTCGTCGATCACGGTCTGCTGCGCTTGAACGAGGCCGAGACCGTCGTCGACCTGTTCCGGCACCACTACAACATCCCGCTGGTGCATGTGGACGCCTCAAAACTCTTCCTCGGCGAGCTCGCCGGCGTCACCGACCCGGAAGCGAAGCGCAAGACCATCGGAAAACTCTTCATCGACGTGTTCGACGCCGAGGCCAAGAAGATCGGCGGCGCTGACTTCTTGGCGCAGGGCACGCTCTATCCCGACGTGATCGAGAGCGTCTCCTTCACCGGCGGCCCCTCGGTGACCATCAAGTCGCACCACAATGTCGGCGGTCTCCCTGCGCGCATGAACATGAAGCTGGTCGAGCCCTTGCGCGAATTGTTCAAGGACGAAGTCCGTGTGCTCGGCCGCGAGCTCGGCCTTCCCAACGTGTTCGTCGGCCGCCACCCGTTCCCGGGCCCCGGCCTCGCCATCCGCTGCCCCGGCGAGATCACGACCGACAAGCTCGACATCCTGCGCAAGGCCGACGCCATCTACATCGACGAGATCAGGAAGGCCGGCCTCTACGACACCATCTGGCAGGCCTTCGCGGTGCTGCTCCCCGTCAAGACCGTCGGCGTCATGGGCGACGGCCGCACCTACGACTACGTCGTGGGCCTGCGCGCCGTGACCTCCACCGACGGCATGACCGCCGACTTCTATCCGTTCGACATGAAGTTCCTCGGCAATACGGCCACGCGCATCATCAACGAGGTGAAGGGCGTGAACAGGGTGGTGTACGATGTGACAAGCAAGCCGCCGGGGACGATTGAGTGGGAATAATTCGCGCCTATCCGAAGCTCGCCGGATCTATCCAAATCTACGCTATAACCCTCTGAAAT
>JBARNF010000312.1:0-11258 GCA_049802835.1 Bradyrhizobium sp. | reverse complement strand
CTCCATCGAATGCCGTCGCGCCATCCGCGACATGAAATAGATATTCAGGTCTTCGTCATAGGCGAAATAGACCGTCGTGCACCATGGCTGGCCGTTCAATGAGGACGCGATCACCATCAGCTCGACTTCGTCCAAATAAGGTTTGACCATCGCGAAATGTCTTTTCATGAGTGCGTCTTCTCCTTTCGTGATTCCCGCACCCGGGTCCACCGGGCCGTGACGCGTGTCCGAGCCGAGCGAGCCGGCGCCGTTCCTTGGGCCGCAGACGCGAGCAGCGCCCCTTCTCTCATTTTAGCCGCACGCCGGTCTGCGCGATGATCGTCTTCCATTTGGCGTTCTCCACCTTCATGAAAGCAGAGAACTCCTCGGGCGTACTGCCGACCAGATCGAGACCTTGGGCGCGGAACGTCGCTTGCAATTCCGGCATGCGGAGAACCGTCACGACCTCCGCGTTCACCTTGGCCACGATCTCCTTCGGCGTTCCGGCGGGGGCGAGCAGCCCAAACCAGGGCTGCGCCTCGTAACCGCTTACGCCCGCCTCCTCGAATGTCGGCACATTCGGAAGAAGCGACGAGCGGTTGCGGCCGGCGACCGCGAGAGGTCGCACCGTCGCCGCCGCGATCTGTGATTGAGCGAGGCTGGTCGCGATGATCATCATCGAGATATGGCCCCCGGCGAGATCGGTCATGGCCTGTCCCCCGCCCTTGTAGGGAACATGCCGCACGTCGATCCCGATAACGGATTTGAGCAGCTCCGTGTTGAGGTGAGTCGTGGACCCGACGCCGGTCGATCCATAGGTGAGATCTCCCGGCTTGGATTTCGCAAGATGAATGAGTTCCTGGAGCGACGTCGCGGGCACCGACACATGCACGCACAGCACCTGTCCAACCGACGCGAGAAGCGAGATCGGCTCGAAATCCTTCGCCGGGTTGTAGGGCAGGTGCTCGTAGAGATGAGGATTCATCACCATGCTTTGATCGGCGGTCAGCAAGAACGTGTAGCCGTCCGGCGCCGCCCTGGCGCCGATCTCGATGCCGACGAGCGTATTGGCGCCGGGACGGTTGTCCACGACCACCCGCTGACCCCACCGATCGGTGATCTTCGAACCGATGATGCGCCCCAAGCCGTCCGCCACTCCGCCGGCGGGGTACGGAACGACAACTCGGATCGGATTGTTGGGATAGGTCTCGGCGGTACTCTGTGCGTGGGCATAGGAGATGGCCACGGCGAGATGCAGGATGGTACAGACTGTCCCGACACAACTTGAGTAATTCCGCTCCAGCATGGTGTTGCCCCTGCGGCGTAAAATCGGATGCGGTATCGGGGGTGCTCGATCGCCCGACTCCCTCCGGTCCTGATGCAGAACGCGGAATGGACTCGGCACTTCGCAGCGTCACTCGAATTGCCGTCGGGCGGCCGTTTGTTGTTGGACCAATGAGTTTCTTGCGCAATTCCGACTTGCACGCCGCGACGGACCGGTTTCGGTCCGTCGTTTCAATTGCCCGTCTACGCGGGCAACTTCAGCTTCCGCCACAAATCTTCGATCCGCGCCAGCGTGGTGTCGTCGGGCAGCGCCAATTGAGGAAAGCGCTGGCCGTCCCACTCGGGACGCGGAGGAAAGCGGTCCTCGGGCTCCATCGGCCACGTGGCGTCGATGATCATCCGGTCCCCCAGACCCCGATCCTCGACGACGATCGCCGGATCCAGGGGGGAGTCGCAGCAATTGGGCATGATCCGGATGTCACGGCTTGCCTTGACGCGGCAGTTCACGGCCCAGATCACCTCGCCGACGTTGCTCACGTCGATGTCCGCGTCGCAGACGATCACGTTCTTCACCATCGGCGCCGGCCCGTGCTCGAACACGAAATTCGCGACATCCAGGGCCTGTCCCGCATAGGTCTTGTGAATCGAGACGGCGATCGTCTCCTCGGGACTGTTGGGCAGCACATAGGCGGCGATAATTTCGGGACGGCCATAGATGCGGGCGGCCGTGAAGATCCCCGCCGCCCGCGCGATTCCCACTCCCGACACGTATTCGCAGGGCGGCCGGCCGTTGAGCTGGGCTCGGTAGATCGGATTCTTGCGATGGGTGATCGCGCTGACGTTGATGACCGGCCCGTCCTTGATCAACGCCCCCATGTGGCCGGTATACTCGCCGAACGGCCCTTCCGGTCGGCGCTCGGTCAGCGACATGTGGCCTTCCACCACGATCTCCGCTGTGGCCGGCACCTCCATGTCGATGGTCTCACACTTCACCAATTCAATGGGACCCTTGCGCATCGCCCCCGCCATGGCGAACTCGTCGACGCCGTATGGCCATGACCAAAGCGAGTTCAGCGGCAGCACCTCGTCCTGGCCGAGCGTGATAGCCACCGGCATGGGCTCGCCGCGCGCCTTCCACTTCTCATAATGGAAGTGGGCATGCTCGCCGGGACAAATGAAGATGCCGAGCGTGTTGCGGTCGTGCACCATGAGCCGGTACATGCCGACATTGCGCTCGCCGGTGTCGGGATCCTTGGTGATGACGCAGTGCCAGGTGCCGAGATAACGGCCCCCGTCGCGCGCGATATAGCGTGGGACTGGAAACTCGAGCAGGTCGCAGTCGCGTCCCGTGTGTTTCTCCTCCTTGCACGGGCCGGTGCGGATGATGACGGGGTCGATGGGCTTGCGGCAGCGCTCGTGAATTCCCGCGATCATCTCGGTCCAGGAGATGTCCTCCGGGAAATCCAGCGCCAGCGCCCAGCGGACGGAATTGGGGACCAACATCCCTGCGACCGAATAGCCTTCCGGATATCCGGCGATCTTTTCAAATAGGAGTGCCGGCTGACCTTTGGTTCTGATGGCTTTATGAAGCCAGGCGCCGATCTCCAGATCCCAATGAACTTCTTGGCGTATTCTCAGCAGCTCCCCTCGTTTTTCGAGCAGAGCCATAAATTCACGCATGTCGCCAAAGGGCATGACAACGTTCCTCCCCCAAATATTTTGCCGTCTTTAATGCCGTCTTAATGGGCGTCAATACGCGGAAAAAATTGGCATCGCCATCCGTAACAATCCTAATCTGTATACACTTTTGCGGAGCGCTGTCGGGGTCGGGGACGTAACGGCCACGGCCAAGATGTGCAGTCTGAGCCAAAGACAACAAATGGAATGCCCGCCTCTTTATCGGCCCCGCATCAGGCTGGCGCGCACCTCGGCTTCGATCGGCTTCCAGATCCGATCAAACAAGCCGACGCACCGCGGGTTGGTGGGAAAAAAAAGACCGTGAGTGCGGGGATGAAGGTCAAATGAGGCCCGGTTTGCTAATCTCGCAACTCGCGCAACAGGCCCTGGATCAGCGCGGAGGACACGCGTCCGCGCCGGTAGACGACGCTGAATGCGACCTGGCCGAACTGATTCCCCAACTCGACCCAGCGCAGATTGGCGGGACGGAAATGCTCGATGCAGAGTGAATGCACGATGGCGACGCCGACGCCCTTTTCCACGAAAGCGCTCGCCGTGTGGCAATTCGCCACTTCGAGAACGTTGTCCGGATTGAGATTGCCGGCAATCGCCAGATCCACGTTTTTCCGGCTCGGCGCGTATTTCGGCAGCAGGATGAGCCGGTAGCGGGAAATGTCGGCGGGCCGCGGCGAGGGGCGCGCGAGCAGCGGGTGCCCGGGCGTGCACACCAGCGAGAGCGTGCTCTCGGCGATGATTTCCCGGGCCAGTGTCTTGGGAAGCTTGGGGAAGACGCCGACGCACGCGTCCAGCTCGCCGCGCCCGAGCGCCCTCAGCGCGTCCGCCGCACGATAGATGTCGAGCCGCAGCTTCACGCCCGGATAGCGTTTGACGAAGTTGCTGATCTTGGGAGCGAAATACCAGGAGTGATCGCTGCCCAGCGATACGGACAGCCGGCCACTCGGTCCCGCGCTCGAGGTCACGGCGGCGATCGCCTCTTCGGCCCTCTCCAGCACCGCATCCGCCTGCTCGACAAATTGCTCGCCGGCCGGCGTCAGCACCAGCTTGTTCGGTAGGCGCTCGAACAGCTCGACGCCGAGATCTTCCTCGAGCCGGCGCAGCTTGGCGGAAACGGCGGGCACCGTCTGGTCCAGCCTCGCCGCGGCGATGCGGAGGCTCCCGTTCTTCGCGACGAGCTGGAAGGCGCGCAGCTTCTTGAGGTCGAGCGTCGCCGGTTTCATTCCGCCCTCATTAAAAAAATGTTTAGGTAAGGTACAGCGTCATTTAAATTTACTCAACCAGCATGGACCGGTATGGGAGACGCATTGCGGATCGCAGTCGGGCGCGGGATCACCGGATTCACAAGGTGAGGTGCCCGTGTTGGCCGTCCGAAAAGGCTTTCTTGGCGAGCGACGCTCGCGGCAATGAGCGTCAGCCGGTCCCCCGCCGGTGCCGATGAACGGGGATCAAGTTCGCGCTGCGAACCGGGTCCCGGGCGGGGGGAAGACGAATGACGGCAGGGGCTCGATCCCGACAGGACGGCGCGAGATGGGGCGTCGCCATCGACCTCAAGCGCTGTACCGGATGCCAGAGCTGCACGGTCGCCTGCAAGGGTGAGAACGGAACGCCTCCGGGCGTGTTCTGGACGCGCGTGTTGGAAAAAGAGGAAGGCACGTTCCCGTTCGCCTACAAGATCTTCTTGCCGGTTCGGTGCAATCACTGCGGCGCGCCGCCCTGCGTCGATGTCTGCCCCAGCGGCGCGAGCTACCGGCGCGAGACGGACAACCTCGTCCTGATCGACCAGGACAAGTGCATCGGCTGCGGCAGCTGTGTCGTGGCCTGTCCGTACGACGCCCGGTTCATGCCGGAGAGCACGCGCGGCTACTACGGCGAGCAGAAGACCCCCTACGAGGACGAGGCCTACAAGAAATGGCAGAAGGGCGCGGCGCAGAAATGCACCCTGTGCGTCCACAGGATCGATAACGGCCTCGAGCCGGCTTGCGTCGAGACCTGTCCGACCAAGGCTCTCGTGTTCGGCGATCTCAACGATCCGCAGAGCGAGATCGCGCGTCTCGTGAAGGCGCGCACGAACTTTCGCCCGAGCGCCGAATTGGGCACCGATCCCTCCGTCTATTACCTGACGTGACCTCGGGGGCAGCCATGATCGACCGTTTCATTTTGCAATTGCACGAGCAGCACGAATGGGCGTGGCTGCTGGCGGTCTATCTGTTTCTCGGCAGCCTGGGCGGGGCGCTCTATCTCCTGGTGTGGATATTCGCGCTGCCGGCGACGCTCGCGTTGATGTCCATCGCTCTGGTGGCGCTCGGCGCGCTGACGCTCTTGTTCAAGCTGGGCAATCCGCTGCGCGCATGGCGCGCGATGTTCCGCCCGGGCACGTCCTGGATCAGCCGGGGTGTGTTCTCGGTCTCGAGCTTCCTGGTCTTCGCCTGTCTTGCCGCGGCGCCGGACCTGATGGGCTCGCCATTCCTGTTCTGGACCCCGGGGGCCGGAAAAGCCCTGGAGGCGATCGCCGCGCTGTGTGCGCTGGCGACAGCGATCTATCCGGGTTTCGTCGTCGCGAGCGCCCGCGCCATCCCGTTCTGGCGCACGCCGATCCTGCCGCTGCTCTTCTTCACCTATTCGCTCATGGCGGCGGCCGGCATCGTCCTCGTCGCCACCGCCTTCACCACGTCCCCTGCCGCGGGGATCGAGCTCCTGGCGAGCGGCCTGGTGGCGGTCAATCTCCTCCTGCTCGCGCTCTATCTCGGCCTGACGCACGGAATGGGCGGCGCAGCGCGGGAATCGGTGCGCCGGCTGAGCGAGCCGCCGCTTCACGCGGTGTTCTGGATCGGCGTCGTTCTCGTCGGGCTCCTCGTTCCGTTGCTGCTGGTCTGGTTCCGCTCCGGCCCGGCCTTCGCCGGCATCTGCCTCCTCCTTGGCGGGCTGTTGTTGCGCTACTGCGTGCTCAAGGCCGGCGTGTACGACGTGCCGGCGCTCGCCCCGGCGGGCGTGGACTTCAGCAAGCTGAACCGGACCAGCGGCGATTTCGAGCGCGAATACGGCGTCGCGCGCGCGGGCGAACGCGGGTGAGGACGACCCGACGAGAGCTGGGATCTCCGGGAGCTATGCCGGCTTCGGCGCAAGGCATGAAACGGGCCCGGCCAGTCGGTCCGCCGAAGCCCGCCGCGGCCACGACGAGCGCCGCGAAAAAACCTCGCGCAAGAAAATCACCATCGCCGGCGCGCCTCGTCGTCCGCATCAAGTTCATGGGCGATCTGCCCGCGGTGGTCGGCGAGCGGACCGTGCAGTTGCGCGTGCCGGCGCCCACCACGGTGGCGGATCTGCTGACAAGATTGTCGCGGACCTACGGCGAGGCGTTCACATCGCGCGTGTTCCAGTCGCCGGGCAAGTTGCACCACTACATTCTGCTCTTCGTCGACGGCGCAAAAGTTCCGGGCAACAGCAGCGCCTGGTCCCGGACGCTCGGAAACGGCGAGGTCGACGTGATCATGCTGCCGATGTTCGGAGGGGGATAGAGATGGAAACCGTTGCTGATGCCGGAACGGCGAAGTGGGTCCCCACCGTATGCGGCATGTGCTACATCGGCTGCGGCGTGCGCGTGCGCGTGGAAAACGGCCTCGTCAGCACCATCGAGGGCAACCCCGAAAATCCGCAGAACCGCGGCCGCATGTGCGCCCGGGGCAAATCCGGCGTCTGGAGCCTGTACAATCCCAATCGCGTCAAGGCGCCGCTGAAGCGCACCAATCCGGCCAAGGGCCTCGATATCGATCCGGGATGGCAGGAGATCTCATGGGACGAGGCGATCGAAACGATCGTGCGCAATCTCGCCGCGATTCGCGACGTTCCGCGCAAGCTGTGGATCCAGGGATGGGGACCGGAAGGGGACACCGGATACTGGCTGAAGTCGTTCGGCACCGCGTTCGGCACGCCGCACGTCAATTCGGCGGCCTCCCCTACCTGCGGCAAGGTGGTCCATCCCGTCGAGTTCTTCTCCGGCGGCGGCTTTCACCAGCAGCCGGACCTGCATTACTGCAATTATCTGATTCTGGTCGGCACCCAGTTCGGCATCGCGACACGCGGCGCATACAATCATCACGCGCTCGACATGGCGGAAGCCCGCGAACGCGGGATGAAGCTCCTTTCGATCGACCCCGTCGGCGGTTATGCGGCGAGCAAGGCCAACGAGTGGATTCCCATTCTTCCCGGCACCGACGCGGCGTTCGCGCTCGGCATGCTGCAGGTCCTGCTCAACGAGCTGGGCGTCTATGACGAGAGCTTCCTGAAGCACCGGACCAACGCGCCATACCTCGTGGGCGCGGACGGACGCTATCTGCGCGATCCCGAGAGCAAGGAGCCTCTGGTCTACGACGCCGCGGACGCGACGGCGAAGGTCCACAACGATCCCACCCTGCGCGACCCGGCGATCGTCGGAACCTATGAAGCGCTCGGCAAGACGGGACGCCCCGCATTCGAGCTCCTGCGCGAGCATGTCAAAAAATATACGCCGGAAAAGGTGGAGGCGATCACCACCATTCCGGCAGCGACCATCCGGCGCATCTCGCGCGAGTTCGCCGAAGCCGCCTGCATCGGCGAGACGATCACCATCGATGGCGTCGAGTTGCCCCATCGGCCGGTTTGCGTCGATTGGGCCAAGGGCTCGCAAGGCCACGCGCATGGATTCCATCAGTGCTGGCCGCTCAAGCTGGTCAATATCGTGGTCGGATCGGTGAATGTGCCGGGCGGCATTCTGAGCACCGGAGCCTCCGGCAAGCATCCCCATCACTGGTGGCCCGAGCCGGGCGTCGACGGCTTGCTGGAGGACGGCGGTCACCACATGCCGCTGCCGCATCCCAAGACATTCCCGGGCCGCACGCCCACCAAGCCGGTGCGCGCCGACATCGGCGAGCTGTTCCCGCTCGCCTCGCATTTTCACACGCTGTTCCCGATCACGGCCGAGAACCTCGAGGGCTGGGGCCTGTCGCACGGCGTGGAAATGCTGCTGCATACGCCGGCCAACTCGCTGTTCGCCTCGTTCGGCGACCGCGCCAAGGTCGAAACCTTGTACAAATCGCTGAAATTCATGGCGGGATTCGCCGTCGAGATCAACGAGACCAATCTGTACGACGACATCGTGCTGCCGTTCCCCACCTATCTGGAGCGATACGATTTCGTCACCGGGCTGGCGACCACCACCATTCCCGCCTGCGGCCAGCACGATTTTCACTGGCACCTGCGTCAACCGGTGATCTCCCCTTCGCCTGCCATCCGGCACCCGGGAGAGGTGGTGCAGGACATTGCCGAGCGTCTCGGCATGTTGGGCGACGTCTACCGGCTCGTGAACCACACCTACCTGCTCAAAGCGGAGCATAGTCTGAAGCCGGATCGTCGCTATCGTGCCGCCGAAGTGGTCGATCGCGCGGCGCGGTCGTGGTTCGGCGAGGATCACGGGCTGGACTGGTTCCGGGAGAACGAGCTGATCCGAATCGCGCGCGACGTGGAGGAGGCCTATATCGGTCCGTTCCTCGAGGCCCGCATCCCCATCTATCTCGAGCACTTCCTCGACCGCGGCGACGAGCTGAGGAAGACCGTCGGCGAAATGGGGCTGGAGTGGGACTTTTCCGACTATCAGCCGATCTCCGACTGGTTGCCGTGCCCATCCTATCACGCGGTGCAGAATGGCGACTACGACCTGATCGCCGTGCATTTCAAGTTCCCGTTCTCTTATGGGAGCTACGGCAACGAGAATCCCTGGATCAACGAGATCTGCGAGCGTACCGACGCCTACAGCATTCTTCTCAACGCGTCGGTGGGCCGCGCCAAGGGCATTCGCGACGGCGACTCGGTCTGGCTCGAATCCCCGGTGCAGAAGGTGCGCGCGACGGTCAAGCTCACCCAGTGCATCCATCCGCGGGCGGTCGGCATCGGCGGGCATTTCGGCCACGTCGCTCCGGGCATGCCGATCGCGCGCGGGAAGGGCGTCAACTTCAACGCCCTGCTGCCGACCGATCTGGAGCACATCGACAAGATCTCGACCGCCCTCGACCACTGCGTCCAGGTCAAGGTCTACAGGTGATCGGGGCCGGAAAGCGCGTGCGATCTGGTGGACGGAGATCGGGGATGAAGGATTTAGCGGTGTAGTCGGCCGGCTCGCAAAGAGCGGAATTTGAAAAAAATATCGGGGAGAGGGGGAAACACGATGAGGACCATCGTCGCTCTTGCGATCTCGGCGGCGCTCGCCGCGCATGCGGCGGCGTTCGGCCTTGTCGTCGCACCGGCCGCCGCCGAGGCCAACCGGGCGGCTGATTACCCCAGCCGGACGATCCGCATCATCGTGTCCGCGCCTCCCGCCGGAGGCCCCGACATCGTCTCGCGGCTCCTCGCCGACAAGCTCCAGCAGCGCTGGGGCCAGGCGGTCGTGGTGGAGATTCGCGCTCACCTTGCCCGCATGAGCATGACGCCAATCGCCGGGACGCCCGCCGACATGGCGCACTACATCAAATCCGAGACGCGCCGCTGGGGAGATGTCATCCGCGCGGCGAAGATCACGATGCATTGAGGGGGGAATTCGCATGAGACGCATGTGCTCGGCTCTGGCGGCGGTGGCCGCGGCGGTGCTGGTGTGGGGCGCGAGCGCGCTCGCGCAGGACTGGCCGGTGAGGCCGGTGCGGATCGTCAACACGTTCGCCGCCGGCGGCGCAGCGGACATCCTCGCCCGGATGGTCGCCGATCATCTCTCGGTCGCGTTCAAGCAGCAATTCTTCGTCGAGACGCGCGCCGGCGCCGGCGGCGTGCTGGGCCTCCAATCCGTCGTGCATTCCGAGCCCGACGGCTACAACTTCGCCATCACCAGCGTCGCGCACTTGGTGATCTCGCCGGTGACCAACGCGCATATCGGCTACGATCCGATCAAAGGTCTCACCAATGTGGCCTTCATCGCCGGTTCGCCGATCGTATTCGTCGTGAATCCGTCGATCGGCGTCAACACGCTGGGCGATTTCGTGGGGCGCGGAAAGAAAGGCAAGCCGCTGACCTACTCCTCGTCCGGCATCGGCAGCAACGGGCAGCTGGTTGCCGAGTTGTTCGCGCAGGTCGCCAACACCAATTTCGAGCACGTCCCCTACAAGGGCGCATCCCAGGGCATCACCGACCTGCTCGGAGGTCACATCGCGTTCTCCTCGCAAACGGTATCGTCCACCTCCGCCTACATCCGCTCGGGGACGCTGATTCCCCTCGCGCACAGTGCCGACCAGCGCCTCGCCGATTATCCCGACGTGCCGACCTTCAAGGAGCTCGGCTATCCCGATCTCGTCACGACAACATGGTTTGCGCTGTCGGGCCCCGCCGGATTGCCGAAAGAGATCGGCGACAGGCTCAATCGCGAGATCATCAAGATCATGGCAAAGCCCGAGGTGCAGAAGAAGATCCGGGAAGACGGGCAAGTGACGCAGCCGATGACGCCCGACTCGTTCAACCAGTTCCTTCGCCAGGAGATCACCCGATGGAAGCCGGTGATTGTCCGCGCCGGCCTGGCGAGCAAGTAATCCGAAACGCCCGCTGGAAGGACGACATCCTCGCCGGTCGCTTCCCGACGGTCCGCGCGCTTGCCCGTGCCGACGACAAGGACGAGCGATACGTGGCGCGGCTCCTCCCGCTCGCGTTCCTCGCGCCGCGGATCGTCGAGGCCGCTCTCGCCGGTGAGCATCCGGTCGAACTGACCGCGCAGGACCTCGTCATGCTCGACGACCTGCCGACGACCTGCCGACGACCTGGGGCGCGCAAGCCGCAATACTCGGCTTCACATCCGCACAGCTATCACGCTGATAGGGGACACAACGGCGCGGGCGATCAGCTCGCCGCCGACACTCACGCGGATGAGCAGAGAACCGGCCGGAGCGAAAAACCTGAACCGTACCGAGGGTTCGAGTCCCTCTCGCAAAATATAAAAATTATTCAGTATCAATGGCTTAGTCGTTGGCGGAGAGGGAGGGATTCGAACCCCCGATACGGTTACCCGTATGCCGCATTTCGAGTGCGGTGCATTCAACCGCTCTGCCACCTCTCCGGACGCGCGCAGCACACCCTTGCGCGTGCCGTCTTGTAGCCAAGGGCCACCGGCGAAACAAGGGCGGAGCCGGCCGGACCCCGGTCGCCGGGCCGCAGCCGCCATTGACGCCGCACGCCGCCTGCGGGACGTTGCGCCCGCGACATTCGCGAGGGAGCGTGACAATGAAATGGCGGGGTGCGGCGCTTGCAGCTTTGATCGGCCTGGGGCTCGCCCCGGCCGGCGCGGCGGACTGGCC
>JBARNF010000311.1:0-2082 GCA_049802835.1 Bradyrhizobium sp. | reverse complement strand
GCTCGTTTGCATGCGAGCCACGCATAAGGGAATTCGGCGTCCAATTCTCCCGCCCCTGGTCGGGCGGGATGCGACGCGCGGCCCGGTGACACCCCCGGGGCCGGATTGGGCCCTGGTCGAACGGAGCGAACGCTCGCTATGGACACCGTCGTCAAAACTTCTTCGCCTCTGCCAGCCGACATCCGCGCCGAACCCAAATCCGCCATCCCGCGCCCCACGCGCGACGAGGCTGAGGCGGCGGTTCGCATCCTGCTCGGTTTCATTGGCGACGATCCCGCGCGCGAGGGGCTGCTGGACACGCCGCGCCGGGTGATCTCCGCCTTCGAGGAGCTCTACGCCGGCTACCGCGAGTGCCCGACCGACATCCTCGACCGCACGTTCTCCGAGATCGGCACCTACGACGATCTCGTGCTGGTGCGCGACATCCCGTTCAACTCCCACTGCGAGCATCACATGATGCCGTTCGTCGGCAAGGCGCATGTCGCCTATCTGCCGGTCGAGCGGGTGGTCGGCCTCTCCAAGCTGGCGCGGCTGATCGACGTCTATGCCCGCCGCCTGCAGACCCAGGAGCACCTGACCTCGCAGGTCGTCACCGCCATCGACGAGGTCTTGAAGCCGCGCGGCGTCGCCGTGATGATGGAGGCCGAGCACACCTGCATGTCGCTGCGCGGCGTGGAGAAGCCGGGCGCCCTCACCATCACCACGCAGTTCACCGGCTTGTTCCGCGAGGACACGTCGGAGCAGCTGCGCTTCATCACCCTGGTGCGTGGGGGAGGCCGCTGAGCCCCCGTCTTGGCGTGACATGACCACCATGCGGTTCGCTCCGCGCGGCACGACCGAGCAGGTCGAGGAGGGCCGCGTCTTCGCGCCGAAATTCGATGCGGACGGGCTGATCACCTGCGTCGTCGCCGACGCCTGGTCGGGCGAGGTGCTGATGGTCGCCCACATGAACGACGAGGCCCTGGCGAAGTCGATCGAGACCGGCGAGGCGTGGTTTTTCAGCCGCTCGCGCCAGAAGCTGTGGAAGAAGGGCGAGACCTCCGGCCACATTCAGCGCATCGTCGAGATCAGGGTCGACTGCGACCAGGACGCGCTGCTGCTGCGGGTCGAGCCGGAGGGTCCCGGCGTCTGCCATACCGGCCGGGCATCCTGCTTCTACCGCTCGCTGCCGCTGCGCGAGGCGGCCGGCCACATGCTCGTGCTGAAATTCCGCAACGGCGCGAAAACCTTTGATCCCGCTCAGGTTTACGGCGTCAAGAAAGAGCCGGAATAACCCTCTTCACCGGACCGGCCGGCTTACGGCGCCAGCACCGCCCGTATTCCGTCCAGGACGTACTGCACCGCGAGCGCGGCGAGGATCACGCCCAAGAGCCGCGAGAACACCAGATTGACGGTGGTTCCGAGGAAGCGGGACAGCCGCCCAGCGGCGAGATAGACGGCGAAGCAGATCGCGCACACCGCCACGATCACCCCGAGCAGCATGGCGATATAGAGCGCCCGCTCGTGCGCGCGGCCGGCGAGCAGCAGCGTCGCGGTGATCGCGCCGGGCCCGGCCATCAGCGGAATGGCGAGGGGAAAGGCGGCGATCCGGCGGATGTGCTCCTCGTGCACCGCCTCGACCGCGGCCTTTCCTTCGCGCTCGCCGCGCCAGCCCAGCACCATGTCGAAGGCGACGGCGAACAGCAGCAGGCCACCGGCGATGCGGAAGGCGGGAAGCGTGATCTCGAGCTGCCCCAGCAGCCAGTCGCCCACCAGGGCGAAGCCGCACAGAATCCCCGCCGCGATCAGACAGGCGGTGAGGGCGATCTGCCGGCGCGCCGCCGGCGGCAGGCCGCGGGTGAGCGAGGCGAACACCGGCGCGAGGCTCACCGGATCGACCACGACCAGCAGGGTCACGAAGGCGGAGACGACGAAATCGAGCGCCATGAGAGCGGCGTAGCGAGGGGTTGCGGCGCGGTCAATCGCGATCGCGCCGGGGCAGCCCGGCGGGGGCGCCGCGCGGGCCGCCGCGAAAGCCCGTCTTCTGCCGGTAAACCTTTGTGCTTCTTACGGAAAATTTAGCGGTCCGAAGGCCCGCAAGGG
>JBARNF010000310.1:0-10958 GCA_049802835.1 Bradyrhizobium sp. | reverse complement strand
ATGCAGGGGATCATCAGGCTCGCGGCGCTTACCGCAGCAACTGCGCTCGCGGGCTGCGCCTCGTTCTCGCCCGACGGCGGCATGAGCGCGGTCGCCGACATCACCGCCCGCACGACGGCCAAGGAGGTCGCCTCCGTCAAGAGCGATGACGACGCCGAGCGCGTCCGCGTCGCCACGCGCCGGCTGTTGGCGCGGCCACTCTCGGCCGATGCAGCCGTGCAGGTCGCGCTGTTCAACAACAAGGGACTGCAGGCTGCCTATCATCAGTTGGCGCTGAGCGAGGCCGACATGGTCGAGGCCAGCCTGCCGCCGAATCCGACCTTCTCCCTGATGCGCATCAGCGGCGACGGCGCGCTGGAGGCCGAGCGCCAGGTCGCGGGCGACATCCTGGCGCTGGCCACCTTGCCACTGCGTTCCGAGATCGCGCGCGAGCGTTTCCATCAGGCGCAGTTGAGAGCGGCGCTGGCCACCTTGCGGCTCGCCGCAGAGGTCCGCCGCGCGCATGTGCGCGTCGTCGCCACCAACGAGCTGGTGGCCCTGCTGGTCGAAGCGCAATCAGCCGCCGAGAGCACTGCGCGGCTGGCGCAGAAACTCGGCGAGACCGGCGCGCTCAATCGTCTGGACCAGGCCCGCGAGCAGGTGTTCTACGCCGAGACCACGGCCGAGCTCGCCGGCGCCCGCCGCATGGCTTCGAGCGCGCGCGAGCGGCTGATCCGGCTGATGGGCCTATGGGGCGACGATCTCAATTTCCGCCTCCCCGAGCGGCTGCCGGCGCTGCCGCGGCGGCCGCTGACGCAGCCTTTCGTCGAGGCCGACGCGGTCGGCCATCGCATCGATCTGCAGATCGCGCGCCTCGAACTGTCAGCGCTCGCAACCTCGCTGCAGCTCAGCGAGGCGACGCGCTTCGTCACCTTGCTCGACCTTGCCGGCATCGACCGCAAGACCATCGAGCCCGACGGCCGCGTCATCCGCGAGCGCGGCTTCGACGTGCAATTCCAGATCCCGATCTTCGACGGCGGCGAGGTGCGCGTGCGGCAGGGGACGGAGATCTACAACATCGCCTTCAACCGCCTCACCGAGCGCGCCGTCACGATCCGTTCCGAGGCGCGCGACGCCTATCGCAGCTATCGCGCGGCTTACGACATCGCCGGCCACTATGCCCGCGAGGTGCTGCCGCTGCGCCAGATCATCAGCGAGGAGATGCAGCTACGCTATTCCAGCATGCAGGTCGACATCTTCGCGCTGCTGCTCGAGGCGCGGCAGCGCCTGGCATCGCGCCGCGCCGCCATCGACGCCAAGCGCGACTTCTTCCTCGCCGAGGCCGAGCTGTCGGCCGCGGTCAATGGCGGCGGCGGCACGACCGGAGAGGACACCGCACGGCAGACCGCGAGCGCGCTGGCGCCCGGCAATGACTGACAGGAGACCACAGATGTTTTCACGCCGAACACTGCTCGGGTCAGCGGCGCTGGCCGGCGCCTCCGCCGTCTCCGGCCGCGTCCAGGCCGCCGCGATTCCCGAAGCGCCCGTGATGGACAAGGCGGTCATGCAGCCACCGCTGCATCCCAGCGCCGGTCCCGACTATCAGCCCGTCGTCACCCTGAACGGCTGGTCGCTGCCGTTCCGCATGAACGGCGACTGGAAGGAATTCCATCTCGTCGCCGAGCCCGTGCTGCGCGAATTCGCGCCCGGCATGACCACGCATCTGTGGGGCTATAACGGCCAGTCGCCGGGCCCGACCATCGAGGCGGTCGAGGGCGACAAGGTCAGAATCTTCGTCACCAACAAGCTGCCGGAATACACCACCGTACACTGGCACGGCGTGATCCTGCCCTGCGGCATGGACGGCGTCGGCGGCCTGACCCAGCCGCACATCCAGCCGGGGAAGACCTTCGTCTACGAGTTCGAGATGAAGCATGCCGGCACCTTCATGTACCACCCCCACGCCGACGAGATGGTGCAGATGGCGATGGGCATGATGGGCATGATCGTCGTGCATCCGCGCGCCGCTGTGCCGCCGCCGGTCGACCGCGACTTCGTGTTCGTGATGGCGACCTACCGCATCGAGCCCGGCAGCTACCTGCCGAAGGTCACCGAGATGACCGACTTCAACATGTGGACCTGGAATTCCCGCGTGTTTCCCGGCATCGATCCGCTGCCGGTGCGACTCGGCGATCGCGTCCGCATCCGCATCGGCAATCTCACCATGACCAACCATCCGATTCACCTGCACGGCCACAAGTTCAAGGTCGCGGGCACCGATGGCGGCTGGATCCCCGAGGTCGCGCAGTTTCCGGAGACGACCACCGACGTGCCGGTCGGCGCGGTGCGCGTGCTCGATTTCGTCGCTGACAATCCCGGCGACTGGGCTTTGCACTGCCACAAGTCGCATCACACCATGAACGCCATGGGCCACGATATGCGCAACCTGATCGGCGTGTCGCGCAAGGAGCTGGCGCGCGCCGTCGGCAAGCTTTCGCCCGACGGCATGGTGATGGGCAACACCGGCATGGCGATGGGCACCATGGAGATGCCCGCGCCCGACAACACACTGCCGATGATGACCGGCAGCGGCCAGTTCGGTCCGATCGAGATGGGCGGCATGTTCACGGTCGTGAAGGTGCGTGAGGGCCTCGCGCACGGCGACTATCGCGATCTCGGGCCGTATCAGTTTCCGCAAGGCAGCGTGGCCTATGAGGTCGCAAGCGCGCCGGAACCGCTACGGCAAGGCGGGACCATTGCAACACAACCCCGGGCGCAGCGCTGACCTCCGCCGGACAACAGCACCAAACAGGACATGATCTGGAGATATCGATGAAGACTCGAAGCGTAATCGGCGCGGCCGTCGGAGCCCTGATCGTCACCGCACCGGCGCTCGGCCATGAGCAGCATGGCCGGCACGGCTATTCCGCCGGCGAGCCCGGCGATCCCAGGCAGCCGTCGCGCACCATCGAGGTGCTGCTGAGCGAGATGGAGTTCACGCCGGCGCGCATCGAGGTCAAGCGCGGCGAGCAGATCCGGTTCGTGCTGCGCAACACCGGCAAGGAGGATCACGAATTCCTGCTCGCCACCACGCCGGAAAACCTGAAGCACGCCGCGGTCATGAGGAAGCACCCGCACATGGAGCACGACGAGCCGAACGGCACGCGGCTCGCGCCGAACAGGACGGCCGAGCTGGTGTGGCGGTTCACCAGGACGGGGACGTTCGAATATTCCTGCCTGATCCCCGACCACCGCGATTACGGCATGACCGGCCACATCACCGTCAAGTGACGCTCAGCTCGTAGGGCGGATGAGCGCTAGCGCAATCCGCCGCAGGAGAGAGCACTCGGACACACGGCGGATCACGCTGCGCTGATCCGCCCTACGCATTCAGATCAACATGAATCAATCTCGCAGAAGGGACGACATGATGAAGAAACTCGCTCAGCTCACGACCGCCGCCGCGCTGACCCTTGCGCTTCTTGCCCCGGTCTACGCCGCCGACTCGATCAGCGGCGAGGTCAAGAAGATCGATGCCGCCGCCGGCAAGGTCACGTTGAAGCACGGCGCGGCCAAGAGCCTCGGCATGACCGAGCCGATGACGATGGTCTATCAGGTCAAGGACCCCGCTTTGCTCAAAGCGGTCAAGGTCGGCGACAAGGTGAAGTTCGAGGCGGTCGAGGACTCCTCGGGCTACACGGTGACGAAGATCGAGAAGGGCAAGTAGCAGGGGACACCCACTCCGTCGAAGCAGCAATAGGGCGGATTAGCGTTAGCGTAATCCGCCATTCGACAACGCACACCGTAACGCGGCGGATCACGCTGCGCTGATCCGCCCTACGCGATCGTCTACAGCTTCGCCCGGCCGAAAATGTCGACGATCCAGTCGAGGAACACGCGCAGGCGCAGCGTCAGCTGCCGGTTCTGCGGATAGAGCGCGTGCAGCGGCGTGGGTGACGGCGGAGTGTCGGAGAGAACCTCGATCAGGCTGCCATCGGCCAGGTCCTGCGCGAAGCGATAGCGCGGCGCCTGCACCAGACCGAGCCCGAGCCGGGCGAGGTCGACCATGGTGTCGGAATTATTGACCATGACCCGGCTCGGCAGCACGACATGGCGCAGCCGGCCATCGCAGGTGAATTCGAGCGGCAGCACCTCGCCGGTTCGCGACGAGATGAAGCCGATCATCCGGTGGCCGTCGAGGTCGTCAGGCCCACTCGGCGTTCCGTACGCGCGCAGATAGGCCGGACTGGCGACGGTGATCTCCTCGATGGTGCCGAGCCGGCGCTGAATCATCCCGCTAGTCTCGGGCTCGCCCGACCGGATCACGCAATCGACGCCCTCGCTGACGAGATCGACCAGGCGGTCGCCCTGGCCGATGCGCAAGTCGAGCTGCGGATGGGCGGCGAGAAATGCGGGCAGGTGCGGCAGCAGGAAGGTGCGCGTGAGCAGCGGGTGCGCATCGACCCGCAGCAGGCCGCGAGGACTGCTGTCGCGCAGCGCGCTTTCGGCTTCCTCGATCTCGCCGAGGATGCCGACACAGCGCCGGTAATACTCCTTGCCGTCCAATGTCGGCGTGACGTGGCGCGTGGTGCGCTCGATCAGGCGGACGCCGAGACGGGCTTCGAGCTCCTTCAGCACCTCGCTCGCGGTCGAGCGCGGCAGACCGAGATCGGCGGCCGCGGCGGTAAAGCTCCGCCGCTCGACGACGCGGACGAACAGGCGCATGGCATCGAAGCGGTCCATGTCCCGACTGTTCGCCCAGGCCGACATCTGATGTCAAGCGGCGGCGGATTATCCGGAATGGCCGACGGTCTATCTCCTCTCGCATCAACGGAAGGAGACCGATCATGCCAAACGACAAGCCAGGGGTTGCGATCATCACAGGAGGCTCGCGCGGCATCGGCGCGGCCATTGCCGAACGCCTCGCCGCGGATGGCATCGCGGTCGTCGTCAACTACGCACGGGGACAAGACGCCGCCACGCAGGTGGTGCAGCGGATCGAGGCGGCCGGCGGTCGCGCGCTCGCCCTGCAGGCGGACGTTGCCGATCCCGGTAGCGCCACGGCATTGTTCGATGCCGCCGAGCAGGCGTTTGGCGGCGCGGATATCCTGGTCAACAATGCCGGCACCATGGCGCTCGGCGCGTTCGCGGAGTTGAGCGACGCAGATTTTGCGCGCCAGTTCGAGGTGAACGTTACCGGCGTCTTCCGGACCCTGCGCGAGGCGGCGCGGCGGCTCCGCGACGGCGGCCGCATCGTCAATTTCTCCTCCAGCGTGGTCGGGCTTTATCAGCCGCGCTACGGCGCCTACGCCGCGACCAAGGCTGCGGTGGAAGCGATGACCCATGTCCTCGCCAAGGAACTGGCCGCCCGCGGCATCACCGTCAACGCGGTGGCCCCCGGCCCGACCGAGACCGACATGTTCCTGACCGGAAAGAGCGACGAGCAGCTGCGCGCGATGGCCGCGATGAACCCATTCGGCCGCTTCGGACAGCCCCGGGAAATTGCCGAAGCCGTCGCCTTCCTCGCGAGTCCGGCCGCCAGCTGGGTCAACGGCCAGATCCTGCGCGTCAATGGCGGCGTCGTCTGACGCCGCGCTCTTCCCAACAACCGGCCGACGCCGGCGCAACACCAAGGAGCTCACATGCCTTTCGCCAACATCAAGGTGCCGCAGGCCGCGCTGACCACGGCCCAGAAGGAGGAGATCGTGCATCGCGTGACCGCGATGTTCGTCGACTATTTCAGCGAGGCCGCGCGGCCCCACGCGATGGTGCTGATCGAAGAGGTGCCCGATGGCGGCTACGGCCGCGCCGACGAAGTGTTCGTGATCCCGCCGGCCTATCGCGCGACGCCGTGAGCGGCGGGTTGGGGCCGCGCGACCAAGTCTCGCGCGGTCCCTGATAGCGGATGAGCGTAGCATCATCCGCTATCCGCACAGGCCACAGGACGACGCAGCGCTGATCCGCCCCAAGCGGGCGGCATCATTCTATCGCGACGCCCTCCTCTCCCACCATCATTCCAGGGCGCGCGAAGCGACGAAGTCGCAGGACAGCGCGAGCCCGGAATC
The DNA here is from genome assembly GCA_049802835.1 of Bradyrhizobium sp. GTDB lineage: Bacteria > Pseudomonadota > Alphaproteobacteria > Rhizobiales > Xanthobacteraceae > Bradyrhizobium. The sequence continues at coordinate 4,914 of JBARNF010000310.1, read as the reverse complement.
CATACCACGGCTCCTGATGGCGGCGCGGGGATTCAAAGCCCACGCGATCGTTCAACAACCACGGCCTGTGGTGATGGATTCCGGGCTCATTCGCGGGCGCCAGCTGCGCCCACGAATGCCCCGGAATGACGTGCGGACGGATCGCGCAAGCGATCTGTCAGTTGGGCGTTCTTCCGCAGCCATTCTGATCGTATGATCCGAGCTCCCCACGCGGAGCCCGCCATGAAGGCGTACCTCGTCCTCGATCTCGCCGTTCACGATTTTCCGGCGTTCAAGACCTACATCGACGCGATTCCTACCTTTATCGCCAGGCATGGCGGCCGCTACATCGTGCAGGGCGCCGTGCCGACGCCGGTCGAAGGCAATTGGACGCCGGAGCGGATGGTGATCCTGGAATTCCCGTCACGCCGGAACGCGACCGACTTCCTTGACGATCCCGAGATCCAGCATTTGTTCGCGATCCGGCACCGGACCACAACGAGCCGCCTGGTGCTGGTCGACGGGTGTGCGGAGTGAGAGGAAGGCAGGCCGCGGCCGATCCGTCACGCCCTGATATCTCCCCGCCCTCTCCCCGTCCCGGTCCCGGTCCTCGCCGTTAACCACTTGCTAACCATGTCCCGGGCAAGCTCGCCGCGTCGCGTCGCGCGTGGCCGGCCGCCGGACAACCCGCTGGACACACCTGGGCTTTGCCGCTGCCGGGCATGGCGGCGCACTCGCCCGGTTGGCGGTTCCGGCGGCTCGCTGCGCGGACGCGGCTGTCGCCCGTCTGACGTCACGGCCCGTCTTGTCCGCCCGGAGAATGAGTCCTTGAGCACCGTCGGTTCGCGCGCCTTCCAGAAGGCGCGGCAGGAAAAGAAGCTGAAGAAGCTCATCGAGACGCAGCTGCCGGCGGCGTTTGCGGCCTATCGCGCCGGGCGCCAGGCCGATGCGCAGGCGCTGTGCGCGCAGCTGCTGCAGGAGGTGCCGACCTGTTTCGAGGCCGTGCATCTGCTCGGCGTGTCGCTGGTCGAATGCGGACGTTTCACCGAAGCCACGGGCTTCCTGGCGCAGGCCGTGGCGCTCGAGCCCAATTCGGCCGACGCGCAATCCAATCTCGGCTGGGCCCTGGTCAATTGCGATCGCTACGAGGAGGCGCGCGCCTCGCTGGAGCGATCGCTGGTGCTGCGGCCGAATGCGCCGGTGACGTTGCGCAACCTCGGCATCACCTTTCTGCGGCTCAAGCAGGGCGAGCCCGCGCTCGCTGCCGTGACGCGCGCGCTTCAGCTCAAGCCCGACGATGCCGATTGCTGGTGCAACCGCAGCGTCGCGGAGCTGATGCTGCGGCGCTGGGACGCGGCGGCGGCGAGCGCCGAACGCGCGCTGGCGTTCCGCCCGAACCATTTCGAGGCCATGGTCAACAAGGGACTCGCGCATCTCGAGCTGCGCCATTTCGAGCTGGCGGAAGCAACCTTCAATGCCGCCCGCGCGGCACGGCCGGACAATGCCGAGCTGCTGGCGCATCGCGGCCGGCTTCATATGCTGGCCGGGCGCACCGATCAGGCCGAAGCCGATTTCGACGCCGCCGTGGCGCTCGACCCCGGCCTCCAGCTCGGGTGGCAGGGCAAGGCGCAGATCTCGATGCTCAAGGGCAATATCGCGCAGGCGATGGCGGCCTGCACGCGCGTGCTCGACCGCAATCCCACCGCCCAGGTCGCGCTGACCCTGCTCGGCGCCTGCCAGGGGCGGCTCGGCGACATCGAGGGCGCGATCGCGCAGTTCGACCGCGCGCTCGCCGTGCAGCCCGACTACGACGAGGCGATCACCAAGAAGATCTTCTACCTCGACTTCCTGCCCGGCGCCGACTTCGCCGTGCAGCAGGCGGCGCGCTATTATTGGTGGGCGGCGGTCGGCTCGAAATTCCCGCGCCGCAAGCTGGCGCCGCGGTCGCTCGATCCCGGCAGGCGCATCGTCATCGGCTATGTGTCGGCCGATTTTCGCATGCATTCGGCCGCCTTCGCCTTCCTGCCGGTGCTGCGCGGACACGACAAGACGCAGCTGCAGGTCAACTGCTACTCGTCGTCGCCGCGGCACGATGCCTTCACCGCAACGTTCCAGTCCGTAGCCGACGTCTGGGTCGAGGCCGCCAACCTCTCCGACGACGAGCTCGCCGACCGCATCCAGGCCGATGGCGTCGACATCCTGGTCGATCTCTCCGGCTACACCACGGGCACGCGGATGCCGGTGTTCGCGCGCAAGCCGGCGCCGATCCAGGTCACGGCCTGGGGCAGCGGCACCGGCACCGGGCTGGCGACCATGGACTACTTCTTCGCCGACCCGGTCACGGTGCCGCAGAATGTCAGACCGCTGTTCGCCGAGCGCGTCCACGACCTGCCTTCGGTGATCACCATCGATCCGCTGCTCGACATCCCGCCGTCGCCGCTGCCGATGCTCACGAACGGCCACGTCACCTTCGGCGTCTACAACCGCATCGACAAGATCTCGGACGAGGCGATCGCGCTGTGGTCGCGGCTGTTGCGCGAGATTCCCGACGCCAAGCTCGTCATCAAGCATCTTGCGCTCAACGACGCGCTGGTGCGCGACGGACTGCTCGGCCGCTTCGTGGCGCAGGGCGTGCCGGAGGCGCGCATCCTGTGCCTCGGGGCCAGCGAGCGCAGCGAGCATCTGCGGTCGTTCGATCGCATCGACATGTCGCTCGATCCGTTCCCGCAGAACGGCGGCATCTCGACGTTCGAGTCGCTCTACATGGGCGTGCCGGTGGTGGCCAAGCTGGGCTCCGGCGCTGCTTCGCGCGCGGCCGGCGGCATCCTGACCGCGGCGGGACTTGCCGACTGGGTCGCCGATGATGATGACGGCTACATCCGGATCGCGAAGACGTTCGCGGCGCAGCCTGAGCTGCTGGCGAAGTTGCGGGCCGAGCTGCCCGGCATGGTCGCGCGCTCGCCGGCCGGCGACGTCGCCAACTACACGCGCTGCGTCGAGGCGGCGTACCGGCAGTTCTGGCAGAGCTATTGCGCGGGCGCCGTCTCCTGATCCCCGGCGGCTTCGTCCGCCCTGCGCCGTCCGCCGCGACCGGAGTTGATCTTCGGCGTCGCGCCGCGACACAACCAGGAGATGCAGCTATCAGATCGTCCCCGGCTCGCCGGTCCCCGACACCGTCATGACGTGATCCTGACACAGCGGAGTTTCTCCCGTCGTGGCTGCGGCGCCAACACAGATGTGGCTTTTCGGTGGCAACGCCATGCCTGCGGCATCAGGCCTCGCTGCCACCAACCGGCGAGTAGTGGACTACCTTCGCCGCGCACGCACATAATGGCGCCAGAAACTGGACCGTGCCTCGCGATCGCTGTGCGCGGCCGGCAACGGAGGAATGAGGCATGCGGGCCGCGTGGTTGAGTTGCGTCTTTGCGGCAGGATTGGGTCTGGTTGCCGCGTCGCTCGTGCCTGCGGCGGCACAGACCGCGCGGGCCGCAAAGTCCGCAACGGCCTCCGCCGTCGGCGAAGGCGGCAAGCTGCAGGAATCCAACGAATGGACCGTCGGCATCGCCGGCGGCCTGCTCGAAGGCACCAACATTCGTTTTGCCGCCGAGATGGCCAAGGTGCTCGACGACCGGCCGAACCTGCGCGTGCTGCCGATGGTGACCTATGGCGCGCTCGGCAACATCGAGGACCTGCTCTATCTCAAGGGCGTCGACGTCACGATCACCTCGGCCGACGTGCTCGACGAGTTCGTGCGCAACGGCACGCTGGCCAACATCAAGAACCGGATCCGCTACGTCTGCTCGTTCTACATCAACGAGATGCATGTCTACGTCCGTCCCGAGATCAAGACGCTGGAAGATCTCGCGGGCAAGAGGGTCAGCTTCAATACGGTGGGAAGTGCTGCGAACCTGACCGGGGGCATCGTCTTCGATCGGCTCCACATCAACGCCGAGAAGGTGTTCATCAACAACTCGGTGGCGCTCGAGAAGATGCGGACCGGCGAGATCGCCGGTGTCGTGCACGTCACCGGCAAGCCGACCGATCTGTTCGCCAAGTTCAAGCCCGAGCCCGGCTTTCATTTCCTCCCCGTGCCGTTCGCGCGCAGCCTGCAGGACTACTACGTGCCGACGAAGCTGACGTCGCAGGACTATCCCAACCTGCTCAAGCCGGGCGAGAGCATCGAGACCATCGGCGTGCCGCAGGTGCTGGCGGTCTACAACTGGCCGCCGGAGACCGAGCGATACCGCCGCGTCTCGCGCTTCGTCGAATATCTGTTCAGGCGGTTCGACCAGTTCAAGCAGCCGCCGTTCCACCCGAAGTGGAACGAGATCAACCTCGCCTCCTCGCTTCCCGGCTGGACCCGCTTCCGCGCCGCGGAGGAGCTGCTGGCAAGCAGCCGCCGGCCGGAGATTGACGGCGCGGAGAAGCAACAGTTCGACCAATGGATGAATGCAAGGGCCGCAACCGGCGGCCGACGCCTGAGCGACGAGGAGACCAAGGTGCTGTTCGAGCAGTTCCAGGGCTGGATGAAGCAGGGCGGCGGCCAGCCGGCGCGATAACCCCGATGGGTCGTTGCGCATCAGCTCGCGCGGGCTACGGCGCGGCGTGCTTCCTGCGCAGCGGCTCCGGCGTGTCGGGCTGCGCCAGCGGATGCGCCTTGGCGAATTCCGGCAGCGCCATGGCGTTCTCGAACACGCGCTTCACCGTCGGCCAGCGGTCGAGGCTCAACTGCAGCATGATGGCGACCGTGCAATGGCCGACCATGCAGATGTCGGCCATGGTCGGCGTATCGCCGTGGGCGAATTTTCCGGTGTCCTTGTGGCCTGCAAGATGGCCTTCCAGCGCGGTCAGCGTCTCGATCACCCAGTGCCTGCGCCAGGCGGCTTGCTGCTCGTCGCGCAAATTAAGCTCGCGATCGAGATAGCGCCGCACCCG
>JBARNF010000309.1:0-5444 GCA_049802835.1 Bradyrhizobium sp. | reverse complement strand
CGGAGTACAAGAACAACATCCTGATCGCCGAGCACGGCTCCTGGAACCGTCACAAGTACCAGGGCGCCCGGATCATGCGCGTGATCGTCGGTCCCGACGGCAAGGACGCCAAGCAGGAGGTGTTCGCTTCCGGCTTCATCGAGGGCGACCAGGGCTATCTCGGCCGTCCGGACGATATCGTGATGGCCAAGGACGGCTCGATTCTGGTGGCCGACGATTGGGCCGGCGCGATCTATCGCATCAGCTACGACAAGAAGTGATCGATTGGTGAGACGGGGCTGCGCGCTGCCTCTTGGAGGCCGCAGCCCCAACTCTTTTCGGGGCTGTGCGTTGACGAAAAGGCGTCGTGCCGCACCCGCTCGCCGATATCGGACGCAGCCCGCGCGACAATGAAATGATGGGAGCTCGAACCCCCGCGATGAATCCAGGGAACCATAGGCTGCGCCAGGGACTGGCGGCCGCGCTGATGCTCATCGTTCCGGCGCTGCCGGCGCACGCCGCCGATATCGCAGCCGGCAAGGCGAAGGCTGAGCTCTGCATCGGCTGTCACGGCGACAACGGCATCTCGCAGACCGAGAACATTCCCTCGCTTGCCGGCCAGCAGGATCAGTTCATCCAATGGCAGCTCGTGTTCTTCCGAGCCGGCACGCGCAAGAACGAGGCGATGAAGCCGACCATCGAGCAGTTGAACAACGAGGACATCCGCAATCTCGGTGCCTATTTCGCCTCGTTGCAGCCCGCCAAATCGCCGACCGACGATGATGCGGATCTGTCCGCGAAGGGCGCGCAAGCCGCCGCCGGCCGGCGCTGCGCCTCATGCCATCTCGACAGCTATGCCGGCACCAAGGGCGTGGCGCGGCTCGCCGGCCAGCGCGAGGAGTATCTCGTCAAGGCGCTGCACGACTACAAGAGTGGCCAACGCGTCGGCGGCAGCCAGGCGGCGATGACGGATGTTGCGTATCCGTTGAGTGCCGAGGAGATTACCGCGCTCGCGCACTACCTGGCGCATTTGTAGCCAGTAGGAAGGGAATGTTCAGCTAGCTCTGTTCGCCGACGGCAAATACCAAAAAGTTGCATCAGGCTTGACATGCGTACTAGACGCTGAGTATTTAGCATTTTGCAGTATTTTATATTTTTGCTTGTGGAGGGATCATTGTCGCGCGCTGATGACCTTCGACGCCTTCGCTTGGACAAGCGGCTTACCCAGCAGGAAGTCGCTGATAAGATGAAGGTTAGCCAGTCTTACTATGCTTCAATCGAAGCCGGTCGTAAGAGGGCGGATATCAGCATGGCTGAGCAGACGATTAACCGGATGCGGCTGCGGGGAAATCGCACTGAAGGAGGCGAACAGAAAGCAGGACGTCGGGTCCGATAGCTGCGAACGTTCAGCCCCGCTGCGCCTCGTAGACCTTCAGCTGGGTATAGGCGATGCGCAGCCGCGGCACCGGCACCTTGGCCGCATCGGCGCGTGCGACGAGATCGCCGATCACGTGATCGGCCTCGACCGGGAGGCCAGCGCGGAGATCGCGGAACATCGACGCCGTCATCGGCGATCCCTCTGCCGTGATCATGCCGGAGACGCGCTGGAAGAACGGTCCGCCCGGCGCATAGCCGGCGGCTGCGGCGGTGGCGCTGCATTCGTCGAGCATGCCGAGCAGGAAGTCCTTGCCGCCCGGCGCGCTCAGGATCACGCCGACCGGCGCGCGCATCAGGGTGGTGGACGCGGCGAGCGAGGCCAGGAACACCCACTTCTCCCACATGTCCTGCATGATGTGGTCGCTGGCCGACGCGTTGAAATTGCCGCGCGCAAAGATCGCGGCGATGGCCTGCACGCGCTCCGACGATCCGCCCTCGCGCTCGCCGAAGCCCAGCGACTGCATCGGCTGCAGCTGCACCACCTCGCGCTTCTCGTTCAGGGTTGCCGCGATCGCGCAGAGCCCACCGAGCACGCGCGCGCGGCCGAATTTGGCCTCGAGCACGTCGAGATGCTTCATGCCGTTGAGCAGCGGAATGATCGCGGTGTCCGGGCCCACCGCCGGCGCGAACGAATTGATCGCATCGTCGAGATCATAGGCCTTGCAGCTCAGCATCACGACATCGAAGTGCTGCCTCAGTCTGTCCGCCTGCACGGTCGGCGGATTGGCCAGGGTGACGTCGCCGCCAGGACTGCGGATCACGAGGCCGGCACTGGTCAGCTCGGCGGCGCGCCGCGGCCGGACCAGGAAAGTGACATCAGCACCGGACTGCAGCAGCCGGCCACCGAAATAGCCGCCGATGGCGCCGGCGCCGACGACGAGAATGCGCATGGGGAGTCTCTCCATGAGTGAGGCTGCATCATGCAGAAGCGGATAGCGAATGACGAGTAGCGAATAGAGATAGGCCCCATTCCCTATTCGCTACTCCCTATTCGCCATTCGCCTCTACCATTTCTCGCCAAATGGCCGGATCTCCATTTCAAACGTCCAGGCGCTCTTCGGCTGCTGATAGAGCTGCCAATAGGCGCCGGCGACCGAGGCCGGCGGCATCAGCAGGTCGGGATTGTCCAGCGCCTCCTGGCCCCAGATTTGGGCGCGGCGCTCGCGCACCCAGGCGGTGTCGACGCCGGAGTCGATGATGAGATGGGCGACATGAATGTTCTGCGGCATCAGTTCGCGCGCCATCGCCTGCGCTACCGCACGCAGGCCGAACTTGGCCGACGCGAACGCCGCATAGCCGGGGCCGCCGCGCAGCGACGCGGTCGCGCCGGTGAAGAAGATTTTTCCGCCGCCACGCGGCAGCATCAGCCGGGCGGCTTCGCGCCCGGTGACGAAGCCGGCCCAGCACGCCATCTCCCAGACCTTGCGGAACACGCGGTCGGTGGTCTCCAGGATCGGGAAATTGACGTTGGCGCCGACGTTGAAGATGACGACCTCGAGCGGCGCGTGCTTGTCAGCGTCGTTGAGGAAGGTCGTGGTCTCGTCCTCCTTGCGGGCATCGAGCGAGCGGGCAACGATCCGGCCGCCGGCGGCCTCGACCTCGGCAACGAGAGGGGCGAGCTTGTCGCCGTTGCGACGGCCGGCGAACACCGTGAAGCCCTCGGAGGCGAACTTCTTGACGATCTCGGCTCCGATGTAGTCGCCGGCGCCGATCACGGCGACGGTGGCGTTGCGTTGCTGCATGCTTTGGTCTCCGTTTTCCCTCTGCGTCATTGCGAGGAGCGAACGCGACGAAGCAATCCAGCCTTCCTTTGCGGCCCTGGATTGCTTCGCTTCGCTCGCAATGACGCCATCACGTACCGAGGACCATCTCCTCGACGTCGCGCAGCTGCTCCTTGCCGAAGAACATCTCGGTGCCGACGAAGAAGGTCGGCGAGCCGAATGCGCCGCGCTCGACCGCAGCTTGCGTATTCTCGACCAGCTTCGCCTTCACCTCGGACTCCTGGGCCCGGGCAAACAGTTTGGCGCCGTCGAGTCCGGACGAATTGATTGCAGCGATCGCGATTTCGGGATCGTCCATCTTCTTCGGCTCGCGCCACATGTGGTGGAACGCCGCGTCGACATAGGCTTTGAATACGCCTTCGAGCTGCGCAGCGATCGCCGCCCGCATCAGGTTCAGCGTGTTGACCGGGAAATGCGGGTTCCAGACCAAGGGCTGGGCGTGATAGCGCTTGAGGAAGCGTTGGGTCTCGATCTCGTGGAACTCGCGCTTGTTCCTGATCCCGGCGAGTGTCTCGGCCGGCGACTTGTTGTTGGTGGCCTTGAAGATGCCGCCGAGCAGCACCGGCACATAGTCGAACGCAACGCCGATGCGCTGCTCGATCGCGGGGATCGCCTCGTGGCTGAGATAGGCGTTGGGGCTGCCGAAGTCGAACAGGAACTCTGGCGCAGGTCGGCTCACGGGCGGTCTCCTCGGAATTTTGGTCCATTGTGGTCCAGCGTCGCGGTCGCGTCCAGGGTTTTATGATGGTCGTCATACTGCACGACGCAGAACACATGGCCCGTCTGTTTCAGACCATCCGGCGCACCGTGCGCTTGCGCCATACCAGCAGGTAGAAGCTCATCTGCAGCAGCATCATCGCGGTGAAGGTGATGGGATAGGCGAGCCAGACCCCGTCGAGGCCGATGCTGCGGCTGAGCCAGGTGGCGGCCGGCACCTCGATCACGGCGATGCAAAACGCCGAGATCAGGAGCGGCATCCACACCGTGCCGGAGGCGCGCATCGCCGCCGAGAAGGTGGTCGACATGCCGAACAGCACCGAGCTCCACAGCACGATGTGCAGGGAGCGCTGCGCCACCTCGATCACGGCGGGGTCGGTGATGAAAAGGCCCATCAGCATGCGCGAGAACAGATAGCCGATCGCGACCAGGCCGCCGGTCAGCACCAGGTTCATCTCGATTCCGGTGCGGACGATGCGGCCGATCTGCTCCGGGCTGCCGCGGCCGATCGCCTGGGCGCCGAAGATCGAGACCGAGATCGCGATCGACAGCGCGGGAAACTGCGCATAGCTCAGCACCTGGTTGACCGCGCCATAGGCCGCCGTCGCGTCCGAGCCGAAGCCGTTGACGAGCCCGATCAGCACCATCTCGGCCAGCGACATCACGATCATGCCGATCGCCGCGGGAATGCCGAGCCGGAGCACGATGCGCAGCAGCTTCGGATCGGGCCGCATGCCCTGCAGGAACGCCATATCGATGGCCAGCGGGTGCTTGCGCCGGCGCAGATGGAGATGGAGCAGTGTCAGCGTGGCCAGGGTCGAGATCGCCGAAGCCCAGGCGGCGCTGGCAACGCCGAGCTGGGGTGCGCCGAGCCAGCCGCGAATGAAGACCGGCGTTAGCACCAGCCCGAGCGCGGTCGATGCGGCGAGCGCTGCGAGCGGCGTGACGGTGTCGCCGACCGCGCGCATCTGGGATGACAGCATGATGTAGGCGAAGGTCAGCGGCATCGTGATCATCATGATGCGGGCGTAGCCCGTGGCCGCATCGAGGATGTTGTTGGGCGTGGCGAGCGCGGTCAGCAGCTCGCGGCTGTAGAGGCCCCCGAGCGCGATCAGGCCGCCGAGCAGCAGGGTGATCGTCAGCGTGGTGCCAGCGATGGCCTTGACCTTCGCCGGCTGCTTCGCGCCCCAGGCCTGGCCGATCAGGACGCTCGCGCCGGAGCCGAGACCCATGACGAAGGCGATGAAGAAGAACATCGCCGGAAAGAACACTGACACCGCGGCGAGCGCATCGACACCGATCATCTGGCCGAGATAGACGTTGTTGATGGTGCCGAACAGCGATTGCAGGATGTTGCTCAGCATCATCGGCGCGACGAACATCAGGAATGGCTTGCGGAACGGGGCAGGTGGCGACACGGCATGATCCTGTCGACCGCTCTTCGATCAAGGCGCGGTCGTTTTGAAGGAATTGAAGCGAGAGCGGGCCGCGAACGGCCGCTCTCGCGGGCTCTCCGAAACAGCAGATCTC
>JBARNF010000308.1:0-5478 GCA_049802835.1 Bradyrhizobium sp. | reverse complement strand
CTGCTCGATCGAGGACATCGCCGGCAGCGTCGAGAAGCCGTTCTGGTTCCAGCTCTACGTCATGAGGGACCGCGGCTTCATCAAGGCCCTGGTCGAGCGCGCCATCGCGGCCAAGTGTACCGCGCTGTGCCTCACCGTCGATCTGCAGGTGATCGGCCAGCGCCACCAGGACATCAAGAACGGCATGAGCGTGCCGCCGGAATGGACGCTGTCGAAGCTGTTCGACTTCGCCACCAAGCCGGCCTGGGTCTCGGGCGTGCTGCAAGGCAAGCGCCGCACCTTCGGCAACATCGCCGGCCACGTGAACAACACCGAGGATCTCACCAAGCTCTCGGCCTGGACCGCGGCGCAGTTCGACACCTCGCTGAACTGGAAGGATGTCGACTGGATCCGTTCGATCTGGCCCGGCAAGCTGATCATCAAGGGCATCCACGACGTCGAGGACGCCAAGCTCGCGGCCGAGACCGGCGCACAGGCGCTGGTCGTTTCGAACCATGGCGGCCGCCAGCTCGACGGCGCGCCGTCGTCGATCCATGTGCTGCCGGGCATTGCAGAAGCGGTCGGCGACAAGATCGAGATCATGTTCGACGGCGGCATCCGCTCGGGCCAGGACGTGATGCGCGCGCTCGCGCTCGGCGCCAAGTCCTGCATGCTCGGCCGCGCCTATGCCTATGGCCTCGGCGCCGGCGGCCAGGCCGGCGTCGCCAAGGCGATCGACATCATCCGCAACGAGCTGCTGACGACCATGGGCCTGTGCGGCGTCAACACGGTCGCCGAGATCGATCGCAAGGTGGTGGCGGATTGATCGTCGACTAACGGCCCGAGCCGTTGTCGCGGAGTTCACGCTCCGCGCAACACCGGTAAGGGCCGTCCGATCTGAATACGGGCGCCGCACTGGCCGCAGCAAAGGGCGACCAAGCACGAGCTCATGCGGCATTTGAAGTTCCGATCAGTCATCGGGCGCAGAAAGATCGGAACTTCAAATTCAATGCAGCTACTCAAATCGAAGATTTGCCGCCAGCTGATGCTCCCGAGCTTCCGAAGCTCGCAGGCGAAGCGGCGCGCCAAATGGTGCGAACTTCGGAGCCGGAACTAGACGTATTGATAGCCCAGCTTGATCATGTCGCTACCGGGGTTGGCTAGCGTGTACATGATGATGTCGCTCGGGCCGACCTGAACCTGGTTGGCGCCGAGATTGATTGGCGTAGTGCTCCCACCCTGGTGCCAGACCATGATGCTTTGGGCCTGCACATTACCGTACTCGTAATAAATCCAAAGATTCCCGGCCTGCGGCACCACGATCCACGTGGCTCCAGGCTGCATATTGGTGATCGAGATCCAATACGTCGCGGGCATCCCCGGGGTTGCCTTGATGTTCGCGAGCTCTTTCACCTTCTTATGAATCTCATCATGGTTCATTTGAACTTGCTCCTGCTCATGTGAGTGCGAGCATCATGATAGAGAGTTCTACCTGAGATTTATGTTATACAAATCACACTTTCAGGATGTTTCGTGGGACATTGGTCCTTATGACGTTCCAAGAGGGAGCGCCGTGGGGCCATGATCACGTCAAGGGAAGAGTTTGCCCAAGAAAATGTCGTGAAGCGATCAGGCTGCAGAGATTCAGACGAGATCGAACGCGACGTTCCAGGCGATGAGCGATATTCCCGCGCGCCGTACTTCCAAGCGGATTGAGCATTCGTAGGAAGATTCCGCTTTCGCGTACGCGCTCTGGGTGTTTGTGGTGCCTTCACCCATCCTGAAAGCGCGTCGACGTCACATCGGCGGGGTGATGCCGTCGCGGCCGACATTGATGCGATTGGCTTCCAGCATGTCGTCCTTCTTGGTGGCACCGAAGATGATGATCTGCGCGCCGGGCTTCACTTCCGACTTGTCGCCGGCAACGAAGGTGACGACGGGCGTATCGGGCGACACCACGACCTTTTTTTCACCGTCCTTGTACTTGACGAGGATGTTCTGTCCATCAGTGCCCTTGACGGTCTGCGCGACGGTCGCATTGGTCATGGTGGAATTCGCCCGAAGATCCCAGGGCCGAAAACCTTCCGCGGCGCCACGCTGATTCTCCGGGAAAATATGCACGGCGATGGCCTTCTGCGTCCCATCCGGCTGCGGCATGCCGGTCACACCGATGTAGGACCCCTCCTTGATCTCGGCGAGCGATGTCTTGACGACGCCGAACACCGCGACGTTGTCGGTCATGCGGACCTTCACGTCGGCACCTTCGCGCGTCTTGATCGAGAGCACCGGACCATCGACCGCCTCGATCTGGCCGCGGATGCGGACCGTGGGCGCCTGCTGCGCCAGCGCAACCGTGGAGACGAGGCCCAGTGCCAGCGACGCAACAGCAGGTTTCAAAGATGAGAGTTTGAACATGACCACTCCTACGACGGGGCTGGGACAATCTAAGGCCCGCCACAGCAAGCCATTCTGTGGCGCGGGACTCACGATGATACGCAACCGAGCCGCAGGTTGTTACATCGGCGGCGTCACACCATCGCGGCCTACGCTGACGCGGCTGGTCTCGAACGAGCCGTCCGGCATTGGCTTGATGAAGGCGATCACCTTGGCGCCGGCCTTCAGCTCGGATGTCTCGCCGGGCACGAAGGTGACGATCGGGGTGTCCGGGGAGATGTCGACCTTCTTCTCACCGCCCTTGTATTTGATCAGCAGCGTATGACCGTCGGTCGACACCGAGCTTTCGGAGACGGTGGCGTTGGTCATGCTCGAATTCGGCTTCAGATCGTAGGGCCGTGAGCCCTCGCCGGTGCCCCGCATGTCATCGGGGAAGATGTGAATTTCCACCGCCTTGGGCTCGCCGTCCGGTCCGGGCACCGTGGTGGCGCCGATGAACGACCCGAGCTTGATGTCGGACAACTGCGCCTTGATGACGCCGACCACACGCAGGTCGCCGGCCATATGCAGCTTGAAGGTCTCGCCGCTGCGGGACTTCACCGTCAGCACATCGCCGCCGACGTTTTCGATCGTGCCGCGGACGCGCGTCGGCACCGGAGCCTGTTGGGCAATCGCAAGCACGGAGGTCACCGCAACCATGGCGAGTGCTGCGACGGGGCGGATCAAAGCGAAACGGGCAGACATTGGCGGACTCCGGGCTTGCCGTAGCAACAGAGGCGTGCGCCCTCCCGATTGGAGGCACGCGGACGCATGACGAATGAGACGCCCGACAGTGCTGCTTATTCCGCGCTCAAGCCTTTGTGAGATCGGCCTCGACCAGCGCCCGGAGCTCGGGCGTCACCTGAGGCCGGCGGCCGAACCACAATTCGAAGCCACGCACCGCCTGATGCAAGAGCATGCCGAGCCCGTCTGCGGTGCGCAGGCCCCTCGCCCGCGCCGCTCCGAGCAACGGCGTCTGCAGCGGCACATAGACGATATCGGCAACGACGGCGTGCGGCAGCAACAGCTCGATGTCGAGCTCGAGCGGCGGCTGGCCGTGCATGCCAAGCGAGGTCGTGTTCACCAACAGGCCCGCGCTTGGCAGCAGCGCGCCGACGCGGTCCCAGCTTTCGGGAATGACACTTCTGCCGAACTGATCGGCGAGGGCTTGGGCGCGCGCCGCGGTGCGGTTGATGACGTGGACGCGGCCGATGCCGCGCTCGAGCAGGCCGAACACGACGGCCCGTGCCGAGCCTCCGGAGCCCAGCACCAGGGCTTCGTCGGTGCGGTCCCAACCGGGTGCAGCAGCATCCAGATTGTCGATGAAGCCTTCGACGTCGGTGTTGGTGGCGCGCAGGCTGCCGTGCTCGTACCAGAGCGTATTGGCGGCCCCGACCGCGCGGGCGCGCGCGTCCGGCTCGGTCAGTTGCAGCACGCGCTCCTTGTGCGGGATCGTGACATTGGCGCCGACGAAGCCGCGCCGAGCGAGATGGGTGACGAAGTCCGCCAGTTCCTCGGGCGGCACCGCCTCGATGGTGTAGCCGCCGGCAATGCCGAGTTCGCGCAGCCAATGATGATGGATCAGCGGCGAGCGCGAATGCGCGGCAGGCCAGCCGATCAGGCAGGCGGCACGGGGTGGGGCGGCGCGGGTCATGGCCGTGACATCGGACAAGGTCCGGCCTGAGTCAATGCCGGACCGCTCACACGAGATTCAGCTCGCCGCGAGCCCGTCGGCGGAGATGTCGTCCACCGGCGTCTCCTTGCCCTTGATGTCGGCCACCGCCCGCTCGATGGTCTCGCGGAAGCGCACCAGCGGCGGCCGCACGCCATGGGTCAGCAGCGCCCGGCGCACGGTCGGCGAGGCCCCGGTGATGAACAGGCGGATGCCCTGGCGCTTGGCCTTGGCGGCCACGCGGCTCATGGCGTTGGCGGCGGTGGAATCCAGGAACGGCACGGCGGCGAAATCGACCACGAAGGCCTTGCGGCGGTCGGCGATCGAGTCGAGCACGGTGCCGACGGTCGACGCCGCGCCGAAGAAGAACGCGCCGGTGATGCGATAGACCAGCACGTCCTTGTCGGCGCTGAGCTTGGAATTGTACGCACGCGCGCGCCGTCCTCACGTGGCACACACCATAATTGATGTATGAAACAAAGACAATGATGTAAAATACATCACATACAGCCACGTGAAGCAAGTGGAACCCAGCGCGGCGCCAACCGTTCGGGTACCCTGCAAGCCGGGCAGGCCACAAAGCCATCGGCCCGCCCATCCCCAGGTGATGGGGATGGCGGGCCGATGATGGTCAGGTCAGAGACGGTGGCCTACGCCGCGTCGCGGTGCGAAGCGATGATGTGATCGGCGGCGCGGCCCGTCACTTCGGCCATGTGGTCGAACTGCCGGGTGAAGCTGCCGGCGCCGGCCGTCGCCGAGCGCAGTTCGACGATCAATTCGCCGATCTCGGCCTCGGGCATCATCGCGCGGACGCAATCCCAGCCCGGCCAGCCGTCGCGGGTGTCGAACGACAGGATCTGGCCGCGCCGCGCCGACAGGATCGCGTTGATCCTGGCGGTCGCCTCCGTCGGGCAGACGATCTCGACGGTGTGGATCGGCTCGAGCAGCACCGGCTGGCACTGCGGCAACCCCTCAGCGACTCCGCCCCTTGCCGCGGTCCGGAACGCGAGGTCGGAGGAATCGACGCTGTGATAGGAGCCGTCGGTCAGCGTCACCGCGACGTCGATCACAGGGAAGCCGAGCGGGCCGCGGGCCATCGCATCGACCACGCCCTCCTCCACCGCGCCGATATAGTTCCGCGGCACTGCGCCGCCGACCACCTTCTCCTCGAACCGGAAGCCCTCGCCCCGCGGCAGCGGCTTGATCTCCAGCACGACGTCACCGAACTGCCCGTGACCGCCGGACTGCTTCTTGTGGCGGCCGCGCTGCGTGATCGCCTTGCGGATGGTTTCCTGATAGCCGATCGCAGGCGTGTGCGATTTGACGTTGATGCCGAAGCGGTCGCGCAGCCGCTCCAGTGCGACCCGCAGATGCATCTCGCCCTGCCCCCACAG
>JBARNF010000307.1:0-5552 GCA_049802835.1 Bradyrhizobium sp. | reverse complement strand
GGACTGAGCCGCCGCAGCCGATCATCGGCAGCAAGGCTCTGCAGCCCTTCGGTATAGGAGGCGAGCTTGTTTGCAGACGCTTGCATCGATGGACTTTCCTTCGGCAGAAACGCATCAGCCACGGCGGCGCCATGCGGCAGAGGTGGCGCGTAGTCGCGGGACCTGCTCCGATCAGACCAGCGGCAAACCGTCCGCGATCTCGCTCGCGCCAGACGTTGCGACCGAGCGAGCCGACAGCGACGACGTCATGCCGAGCCGCGCCAGCAGGTCAGCGTCGCGATCGGCTTGCGGATTGGCCGTGGTCAGCAGCACGTCGCCGATGAAGATCGAATTGGCGCCGGCGAGCAGGCACAGGCCCTGCAGCTCGTCGCTCATGTACTGCCGGCCGGCGGACAGCCGCACCACGCTCCGGGGCATCATGATCCTGGACACCGCGATCAACCGCACCAGTGCAATCGGATCAGGTCGCGCGGCGGTGTCATTGACCGGGACGCCCTTGACCTCGTTCCACAGATTGACCGGGACGCTGTCGGGATGCTCATCGAGGTTGGCCAGCAGCACCAGCATGCCGAGCCGGTCATCGACCTCCTCACCCATGCCGACGATGCCGCCGCAGCAGACCTTGATGCCGGCGTCGCGGACATGCGCGAGCGTGTCGATGCGGTCCTGCAGGGTCCGGGTGGTGATGATGCGATCGTAGAATTCGGGCGAGGTGTCGACATTGTGGTTGTAGAAGTCGAGCCCGGCGTCTCTGAGCCGCTGCGCCTGCGGCGGCGTCAGCATCCCCAGCGTGACACAGGTCTCCATGCCCAATCCCTTCACCGCACTCACCATGTCGCAGACCTGATCGAGGTCGCGCTCCCGGGGGCTGCGCCAGGCGGCGGCCATGCAGAAGCGCTCGGCGCCGGCCGCTTTCGCACGCTGCGCAGTTGCGACCACCGCGTCGAGATCCATCAGCTTCGTCGCCTTCAGACCCGTGTCGTAATGCGCGCTCTGCGAGCAATAGCCGCAGTCCTCCGGACAGCCGCCGGTCTTGATGCTGAGCAGGCTCGCCGTTTCCAGCCGCGTGGGATCGAAGTGCCGGCGATGCACCGACTGGGCGAGGAACATCAGGTCGGGGAACGGCAGGCCGTACAGCGCTTCAGCCTGGTCTCTGGTCCAATCATGGCGGACAGCTTTGCCCTGCTCCGCTTGATCAGACGACGCACCGCTCACATCAACCATGCCCACGCTCCACACAATTATAGATTTTCATAGAAATTATCTATGAAATCTCCGTATTTGAGCACCGTAGGTCAGGATCGCTTCCGCTGCATTGGTTTTTTCAATAGATAATCTATCGCTATGCAGGACGAAAATCTCACGACCGCCCACCGGATCGCCGACGCGATCACCGAACGCATCATCAGCGGCGAGCTTCTGCCGGACGCCCCGCTGCGGCAGGACCACATCGCGCGCGAGTTCAACTCCAGCCACGTGCCGGTGCGCGAAGCGTTCCGGCACCTCGAGGCGCTCTATCTCGTGGTCGCGGCGCCGCGACGCGGCGTCCGGGTGGCGCCGCTGGATGCGAAGTCGACCAAGGAGATCGTCGAGATGCGCGTCGCTCTCGAGGTCATCGCGCTGCGCAATGCCGCGCCGCGCTACACGCCGGCGCATCTCGCCGCGATCGAGCTCGCGCTGATCGAGGCCGACAATGCCGAGACGATTCCGGAGTTCGAGACCGCCAACCGCGCCTTTCACCGCGCGCTGGTCACGCCTTGCGCGATGCCGCGATTGCTGGCGAGCCTCGACGGATTGCGACTGGCCAACTCACGGCTGGTGCTGGCGATGGCGCCCAACGCCGGCTGGCGTCCCCGCACCAACCAGGATCACCGCCTGATCCTGCAGGCGCTACGCGCGCGGCAGATCGGCCAAGCCTGCGAGCTCTTGACCCGTCACAACCAGACCATCGAGCGCCTGGCACTGCCGGCTGGCTAGTAGCTCTGCGCAGAGGATCTGACGGTTAGCTTGGGCGAACTGCTGCCCCCCGAACGTCCGGGGACCAGCCTGCTTTGAATGGACCGCATGGGCCGTGGGCTACGGTGACATGACATTGGTTTGATGGCCGGTGCGCCCCAGATAGCTGCCGACTTGGTGCACCACAAAATCTCGCCGGCTTTGGGCCACAAGCGGTCATCGCGGGCTACGCGTTCATTGAAAAGAAGCTCCGGCTATGCGTCGTGTGAAGCGGCGAATCCTAGCTATGACCCATTCTGGCATTCCCAAATGACGGAGTATCTCTACGTTGCCCTGAAATATTTCCTGCCGAATGCTTTGGTCGGTAAAGAATGCATTCTCTTGATCGCACTGTTCTAGCCTCCAAGAGATCTCTTCTTGCAAGGTGTCGGCGCCTGACAAACGACGAACAAAATCGAGTTCTCTTCGGGCACAAATCCGTTCGATCCGATGGCGGACGGTCTCGTCGTAATGGATACCCAGCTTCTCCAGCCTTGCATGGGTCGCCTCGTGTACGATCGCGGATGCGATGCATTCGACCGTTGTGGTTTCAGAAGCGATGAAGCGCTCGTCAAGCAAGCAGGCGTTCAAGGAATGCCGATAGCAGCCGGCTCCATACGGAAACAACTGCACCCAGATTCGAGAAAGGTTGGTCTTGATACGCCGGTAGTGAAGTGGAGCAACGCGTTCGATCAGCCGAAGCGCAGCTTCAATGCGTAGCAGGGCTGGCTCGGCATCCGATTGAAAACTTCCGATCCAAAGGCCATCGATTACGCGGCTTTTCGAAAACCACAGCTCAATTTTATCAACAAGGGAGGGCCTGGTCACTGAAGAGCCGCGAGACATAGTGGCCATCATTGCTTCCGACTAAGTTAGCACATTCCCGAACATGGGCTTCCACTATCGCGGATTCAAGCATTTGATCCGAACTGCGATTGTTTGGGTCATGTCCGCCTTGGGTCACAAGCTGCCTTCCCGAAGGCGTTAGCGCCACGGCCACTGTACCCTCAGATAGCTGCCGACTTGCTGCGCCACGCAAGTTGCGAGGACTCGGGTCACGCCCGATTGTGCGCTTTGGCGCCTCATCTCAGCTGACAATGCAAGGCAGTCCGCTCGGAAAACCGTCAACCCTTCTGTGCAGACGTTCTAGCCTTCGTCGACGCTCACGCTTGCAGCCGCGCCGTGATCGCCGCCGCGGCCTCGGCGGTGCCGAGCGAACCGCCGATATCCTGTGTGGACAGGCCTTGCCCGATCGCGTCGGCAACGGCGGTCTCGATGGCAGCGGCCGCCGAGACGAAGCGCGGCTGAAGCGTGCGCGCGCCGCGCCAGTCCAGGAGCAGCGCCGCTGACAGGATCAGCGACACCGGATTGGCGATACCTCGTCCGGCGATGTCCGGCGCGGAGCCGTGCGCAGCCTGCGCCATCGCATGACGTGCGCCCGTGTTGAGCGCGCCACCGAGCCCGAGGCTGCCCGACAGCTCGGCCGTCAGATCGGAGAGGATGTCGCCGAACATGTTGGTGGTGACCAGCACGTCGAAACGGCCGGGCTCGCGCACCACATGCGCCATGGCGGCATCGACCAGCACCTCGTCGACCAAGAGCTCCGGATAGCGCGCCGCGGTTTCCTTGCAGATATCGAGGAACATGCCGTCGCCCATCCGCAGCACGTTGGCCTTGTGCACGATGGTCAGGTGCTTTCGCCGCTTCATCGCAAGCTGGCATGCGGCCTCGGCGATGCGCTCGCAGCACGGCCGCGTGATCCGCCGCATCGAGATCACGACATCGGGGGTCACGCGCAGCTCGGCATTGCCCTCCTCCATGTTGCGGTCGGCATAGAAGCCCTCGGTGTTCTCGCGCACGACGACGAGATCGAAATCGCCGACCCGGTTGGTCCGTCCCGGATAGGTGCGCGCCGGGCGGATGTTGGCGAACAGATCGAGGCTCTTGCGGAAATGCCGCGATGGATTGATCTCGCCGCGCGCCTCGTCCTTGAAGTCGAAGGTCGCCGTCGGTCCGAGGATCAGGCCGTCAGCGGCCTTCGCGAGATCAAGCAGATCCGGCCGCACGGTGGTACCGAACTGTGCCAGGCTCGCGTGACCGACCGCATGCTCCTCGAGCACGAGGCCGAGCTGGAACTGTTCGGAGGTGGCGCGCAGCACCTGCGATGTCGCCGCCGTGATTTCCGGTCCGATGCCGTCTCCCGGCAGAACGACAATATGCATGGCGGCTCCCTCACCTCGCGACGACGATGCGCCCGTTTCAGCATGATGGCACCGGCGCTGTCACCCCGGTTGTTGAGCCTGCCGCCGTCCACGCATGCGCCCATGCGGGGAAATGGCTGGGGCGCTCGCCCGGTCCCGTGTACATCCTCAAGCGGACGCGCCCGCCAACCGAAGGTCTCCATGTCCAGCCGCAGACACGCCCCGAAGCTCGCGATGGCCAGCGATGGCTCCGCCGATGGCCTGCCGCCGGGCCAGCGGCCCTGGGCGATCGCGGCGATCTTCACCGCGCTGTCGATGGCCTCGCTCGACGTCGCCATCGCTAACATCGCGCTGCCGTCGATCTCGGCCGATCTTCACGTCTCACCGGCCGACGTGGTCTGGGTCGTCAACATCTACCAGATCGCGCTGGTCGCAACCTTGCTGCCGCTGGGGGCGCTCGGCGAGATCGTCGGCCATCAGCGCATCTATCTCGGCGGCCTGCTGCTGTTCACCTTGGCCTCGGTCGGCTGCGCGCTGGCCTGGTCGCTGCCCTCGCTGGTCGTTGCCCGGGCGCTGCAAGGGCTCGGCGCCAGCGGCATCATGAGCGTCAACACCGCGCTGGTGCGCTACGTCTATCCTGGAAAAATGCTCGGCCGCGGCCTCGGCCACAACGCGCTGGTCGTCGGCATCTCCTTCACCTTCGGGCCGACGATCGCTTCTGCCATCCTCTCGCTCGGCTCGTGGCCCTGGCTGTTCGCGATCAATCTGCCGTTCGGCCTGATTGCGATCGCGATCGGCATGAAGATGCTGCCGCGCACGCCGCGCGCTGATCACGGCTTCGACTTTCTCGGCGCGGCGCTGGCCGCCTGCTGTCTCGGCCTCTTCATCATCGGCATCGGCAGCGCCGCGCATGGCGCCACGCCGCTGATGGTCGCGGCCGAACTGGCGGGCGCACTGGTGCTCGGCGTGATTTTGACTCGCCGCCAGGCGGATCATCCGGCGCCGATGCTGCCGATCGACCTGTTTCGCCGCGGCATGTTCGCGCTCTCGGCCGCGACAGCGGTGTGCTCCTTCTCGGTGCAGGGCCTCGGCTTCGTGTCGCTGCCGTTCTACTTCGAGGACATCTTGCAGCGCTCGCAGGTCGAGACCGGGTTCTTCATGACGCCCTGGCCGCTCGCGGTGACCATCATGGCGCCGATCGCCGGCCGGCTGTCGGACCGCTTTCCCGCCGGCCTGCTCGGCGGCATCGGCCTTGTGATGCTCGGAACCGGCATGGCGCTGCTGGCGCTGCTGCCGGACAACCCCAGCATTCCCAACATCGTCTGGCGCATGCTGATCTGCGGCATCGGGTTCGGC
>JBARNF010000306.1:0-1840 GCA_049802835.1 Bradyrhizobium sp. | reverse complement strand
GGTCGTCTTCATGCGACGCCTCCATCAAGCACGAGGCCAGTGTTCCGCGCACAAACAGCGGCCAACTCGTCATAGGCGGAGAGAGGCACGAGCTCGACGGCGACGTGCGGGATTGCGGCCCGATCGGGCTTGAAGCGCTCGCGCAGTCGGTTGAGGTCAGGCAGAACGCCGGCATCAAGATCGGCGTCGATCGCATGTGCGAGTTCAAGTTCACAGGCGCGGTCATGCGCGAGTGCAAGCAAGCCGACCATGGTGCGGCAAGCCTGCTTCTCGCTCTCCCTGGCCAGCAGCGCCTCGAATGCACGGGCATAAGCGCGACGCGGGAACAGTTGATCGCGATAGACCAGATTGACGAGCGCCATCGGCTTCTTGCGCAGCGCATGGATGACGTGATGATAGTCGACGACGTGGCCGTGCTTGCCGCTCCCTTGCGGCGGCCGGCCGCGCCGCAAAGTCAGGAGTTGCGTGGAGCCGAGGAAACACTCGAGACGGTCGTCGTAGAGGCGAACATTGAGACGGTGGCCGATCAGCCGCGAAGGAACGCTGTAGAACACGCGCCGCAGCATGAAGCCGCCGCTCGACGTGACCAGGACGCGCGCCTCCTCATAGTCGGTCGTTCGTCGCTCTGGAAGTTGCTTGAGCGCAGGACGCTCGATCTCGATGCGCTTGCGGTTGCGGGCGTTGCGACGTCCGACCGCCTCATCGACAAAGCGGCGGTAAGCGGCAAGATCCTCGAAGTCGCGCGAGCCGCGCAGCAGGAGCTCGTCGCGAAGCACATTCTTGAGGTGCCCATGGGCGCTCTCGATCGAGCCATTCTCGTGCGCGACGCCACGATTGTTGCGCGACGGTATCATGCCGTAATGGGCGCATAGCTCCTCGTAACGCCGTGTGATGTCCTCCTGGGCAACCCGATCGAGGTTGCAGAACGCCGCCGACAGGCTGTCACTGCGGTGTTGTTCCGGCACGCCGCCCAGCGCCCACAACGCATTCTGCAGGCCTTCCGCGAGCGCCACAAAACTCTCGCCGCCGAGCACCACATGGGCATGCTCGAAGCCCGAGAACGCCAGCCGGAAGTGGTACAGCCGGTGATCGAACGGCTCACCCGCAATCGTGACGCCGAGCCCGCCCATGTCGGTGAAGTCGGACAGCCCCATCCGTCCCGGCGGATGCTCTTGGCGGAAGATCACATCTCGGTGGGGACCGTGGAGCGCCCGCCATCCGGCGATGCGGCGCTCCAATGTCCGGCGCACGCCTGGGCCGACCCCAGGATGCCGACGGCAAATCTCCTCAAAGATCGCCACCGCGCGGATGCCGGGTGCAGCCTCCATCATCGGCACGATCTCGCTGTCCCACACCCCGGCGAGCGGGTCGGGACGCCGGCGCCCACGGGGCCTCTGCTTCTGGGATGGCAGCCGCGGATCGGTTTCGATCCGATAGGCGGTGGCCGTGCTGAACCCAGCCTTCGCGGCAGCAATGGCAGGGACATGGCTCTGACGGGACTTCATGTACAACCTCATCTGGCAGTCGGTGATGTGTCGGCCAGGCAAGCGCTGATCCTTCTCGTGAGAAAGAATCAGATGCTGCGCCTAACCGCTCCGACCGCCAGAACGCGCCAGTCCCCTGGGGAAAACGCGCCGCCGGGGTAGCCTACGGTCGGGCTACCCCGGCGCCATTCTCACCCTGATTGTCGCTCGCCTCTCACCCAGATTGCCGCGCGGCAGTTTGGACCCCGGTTGCTTGCAATTGTTCGGCGTGGGATCACGGCGGTCCAGTGAAAATCACCGGCTGCCCGAATGATTTATTGACATGCATCCACTCGGCGCCGGCAACACCCATACAT
>JBARNF010000305.1:0-2713 GCA_049802835.1 Bradyrhizobium sp. | reverse complement strand
GCGCAGCACCGGGTTCTTCTCCGGATCGAAGCAGTCGTCGCCGGAGCCTTCGCAGTTCACGCAGGCTTTCAGTACCGCGCGCAGGTGCTTCTGATTGATCTTGGAACCGGTAACGAGCGAGGCGACCTTCTCCTCCTCCTTCACCTTCCAGTCGATGAACTGCTCGATGTCGGGATGGTCGGTGTCGACGATCACCATCTTGGCGGCGCGGCGCGTGGTGCCGCCCGACTTGATGGCGCCGGCCGCGCGGTCGCCGATCTTGAGGAAGCTCATCAGGCCGGACGACTTGCCGCCGCCGGACAGCTTTTCGCCTTCGCCGCGCAGCTTGGAGAAATTCGAGCCGGTGCCGGAGCCGTATTTGAACAGCCGCGCTTCGCGCACCCACAGATCCATGATGCCGCCCTCGTTGACGAGGTCGTCCTCGACACCCTGGATGAAGCAGGCGTGCGGCTGCGGATGCTCGTAGGAGGATTTCGACTTGGTCAGCTTGCCGGTCTTGTAGTCGACGTAATAATGGCCCTGGCCGGGGCCGTCGATGCCGTAGGCCCAGTGCAGCCCGGTGTTGAACCATTGCGGCGAGTTCGGCGCGACCATCTGCTTGGCCAGCATGATGCGCAGCTCGTCATAGAACGCCTGCGCGTCCTCCTCGCTCGTGAAATAGCCGCCCTTCCAGCCCCAATAGGTCCAGCAGCCGGCGAGGCGGTCGAACACCTGCTTGGCGGAGCGCTCGCTGCCGTAGCGCTCGTTCTCGGGGAGAGCCGCCAGCGCCTCGGTGTCGGGCACCGAGCGCCACAGCCACGACGGCACGCTCTCTTCCTCGACCTTCTTCAGGTGCGCCGCGACGCCGGCTTTGCGGAAATACTTCTGCGCCAGCACGTCGGAGGCGACCTGCGACCAGAACTGGGGGACCTCGACATTCTCCAGCCGGAACACCACCGAGCCGTCCGGATTCTTGATCTCGGACGTGGTGAGGCGGAAGTCGATCCCTGCATAGGGAGACTGTCCTTGAGTGGTGTTGCGCCGTTCAATCCGCATCGGTCGAGCCCCAATTGTTCTTGCCGGACCGCGTTGTTGGCGGCCGGATCATTGCATCAGATGGCGACGGCTGGGAGTCCCCGGAGTTGCCGGGAGATCACCTGCCGCCGCAGTTCAACCGGTCGCCCGGTCCGTCTCTGTTCAGCCTCGAAGGCGCGCGCCGTTGGCCGGCGTCTCGCCCTGTCTTCCCGCCGGCGGTTCCGGCAACCCGTCATTGCCCGACCCGCCTGTGTTTCAACGCGTCACACGCCACCCGTCACACTCAACGCGCCACTCGTGCCATCCCGCTCATTCGTCCCTGCAGGGGAGCCCCTACATCTAGTGGGATCCCGCTGCCGGCGATGTCCGCGCGGCCGGCTCCGTCGGGCAGACGGCGACCCGCACCCGCAGCCGATGGTGACGGCGGCGTGGTCGTCTTCGAACCCTCTGAGGGAAACGGCCGGCGAGACCCGAAACATGACAGTGCGCCGAACCGCACCGGAAGCTAGGACGACTCTCCTTCGCCCGTCAAGGAGTAGTATGAGTTCCCTTACGAAACACTAAATATGGGGGAAAGTACGGGATAACCAGGGCGCATGCCGGTATCGTGATGGCCGTAACTATCGGCGAGTCCTCGCGGATTCGAAACCGAAAAAATTCGTCCCGAGCGCCATCCACAGGGCTTCGTCCCGCTGTTCACAGGGGGTGAATTTATTCGTCTGCGAACGATGTGTTTTGCTTGCATCAGCGGGACTCACGGGCGGCTACGGGGCGGTGCGGGGCAGGCATGCCCCACAATCCCTGGTGGGGCGGGGAAAACGCCGGCAAGCTGGCCCTCCCACAGACGGCGCCGGTGATTCCATGACAGACCCACACAAGGCCAGCGGGCGAATCGCGCCCGCCGGGCTGATGTTCCTTGCCATCACCTCGCTCGGCTGGGGCTTCAACTGGCCGGTCACCAAGCACCTCGTCGGCGTGCTGCCGCCCTTGACCTTGCGCGGCACCACCGGCGTGGTCGGGGCGCTGCTGCTGGCCTTGCTGGCACTGATGCGCGGCCAGAGCCTCGGGGTGCCGCGCCAGATCTGGCCGCGGCTGGTGCTGGCCGGGCTGCTCAATGTCACCGCCTGGATGGTGCTGATGGGGCTGGCGCTGTTGTGGCTGCCGGCGGGCGAGGCGGCGCTGATCGCCTATACGATGCCGGTGTGGGCCTCGCTGCTGGCCTGGCCGATCCTGGGCGAGCGGCCGACGTGGCTTCGCGTGCTGGCGCTGGTGATGGCGTTCGCGGGGCTCGGCGCGATCATGGGCGCCAACGGGCTGTCGGCGAGCCGCGACAAGCTGCCGGGCATCCTGATGGTGCTGGGCGGCGCGTTCGGCTTCGCGCTCGGCACCGTCATGGCCAAGAAGCTGCCGATCAGGCTGCCGCCGCTGTCGGCGGCGGCCTGGCAGATCGGGGTCGGCTGCGTGCCGATCGTTCTCGTTGGATTCGCCATCGAGCGGTCCGACTGGACGAAGCTCGATCAGCTCGATTGGGCGCTGATGTTCTATTCCACCGTGATCCAGTTCTGCGTCGCCTATGTCGCCTGGTTTGCGGCGCTGTCGCGGCTGCCGGCGTCGGTGGCGGCGATCGGCACCATGGCGGTTCCGGTGATCGGCGTCGTCGCCTCGGCGATCGCGCTACGCGAGCCGCTCGGGGCAGGGC
>JBARNF010000304.1:0-2820 GCA_049802835.1 Bradyrhizobium sp. | reverse complement strand
GGCACGTGGACGTGGATGTCGCGGCGGTCGAACATCGGCGGCTCGATGCCGTAGATGATCGCCCGCGAGCGGACGTAGGACGCCGCCGCCGAGATCGACTCCTTCATGACGTCGCGCAGATTGCCCGTCACCGTCATCTTGCCCTTGCCGGGCATCATGACGCCTTCGATGGTCAACAGCTCGCCGCCCACATCGGTCCAGGCCAGGCCCGTGACGATCCCGATCTGGTCGTCCTGCTCGATCTCACCGAAGCGATACTTCGGCACACCCAAGAATTCCTCGACGGCCTTCTCGGTAACCTTCACCGACTTCTTCTTGGACATCATGAGCTCCTTCACCGCCTTGCGGGCCAGTGTCGAAATCTCACGCTCCAGATTACGCACGCCCGCTTCGCGGGTGTAGCGCCGGATCACGAGCAGCAACGCATCGTCGTCGATCGACCATTCCTTCGAATCCAGACCGTGCTTGGACAGCGCGGACGGGATCAGATGCTTGCGGGCGATCTCGAGCTTTTCGGTCTCGGTGTAGCCCGCGATGCGGATGATCTCCATGCGGTCCATCAGCGGCCCGGGAATATTGAGCGTATTCGCGGTCGTGATGAACATCACGTTCGACAGGTCGTAGTCGACCTCCAGATAGTGATCGTTGAACGTCGTGTTCTGCTCCGGGTCCAGGACCTCCAGCAGCGCCGAAGACGGGTCACCCCGGAAGTCCGAGCCCATCTTGTCGATCTCGTCCAAGAGGAACAGCGGGTTCGAGGTCTTGGCCTTGCGCATCGACTGGATGATCTTGCCGGGCATCGAACCGATATAGGTCCGCCGATGACCGCGGATCTCGGCCTCGTCGCGCACGCCACCCAAGGACACGCGAACGAACTCGCGGCCCGTGGCCTTGGCGATCGACTTGCCGAGCGAGGTCTTGCCGACGCCGGGAGGACCGACCAGGCACAGGATCGGGCCGGTCAGCTTGTTGGCGCGCGACTGCACCGCCAGATACTCGACGATGCGGTCCTTGACCTTCTCGAGCCCATAGTGATCCGCATCCAGAACCGCCTGCGCGGCCTCCAGATCCTTCTTCACCTTGGACTTCTTGTTCCACGGAATCGACAACAGCCAATCCAGGTAGTTGCGCACGACGGTCGCTTCCGCGGACATCGGCGACATCTGGCGCAGCTTCTTCAACTCGTGCTGGGCCTTCTCGCGCGCTTCCTTGGAGAGCTTGGTCTTGTTGATGCGCTCTTCCAGATCGGCAAGCTCGTCGCGGCCGTCCTCGTCGCCCAGCTCCTTCTGAATGGCCTTCATCTGCTCATTCAGGTAGTACTCGCGCTGGGTCTTCTCCATCTGGCGCTTGACGCGCGAACGAATGCGCTTCTCGACCTGCAGCACGGAGATCTCGCTCTCCATCAGGCCCAGCACCTTCTCCAGGCGCGTGGTCACGGACAGCGTCTCCAGGATGCCCTGGCGATCGGCGATCTTGACGGCGAGATGCGAGGCGACCGTGTCGGCGAGCTTGCCGAAATCGGTGATCGACTGAACGACGCCGACGACCTCCGCGGAAATCTTCTTGTTCAGCTTCACATAGCTCTCGAAGTCCGACACGACGGAGCGCCCCAGCGCTTCCGCCTCGACCGACTTGGCATCGGTGTCTTCAAGGGCGACGGCGGTGGCTTCGTAATAGTCGGCCCGGTCGGTGTATTTCTCGACGCGCGCGCGCTCCAGGCCCTCGACCAGCACCTTCACGGTACCGTCGGGAAGCTTCAGGAGCTGCAGCACGCTCGCCAGCGTGCCCGTCTCATAGATCGAGTCCGGAGCAGGATCATCATCGGACGCGTTCTTCTGCGTCGCCAGCATCACCAGCGCGTCGTTCTTCATCACCTCTTCGAGGGCGCGGATCGATTTCTCGCGGCCGACGAACAGCGGAACGATGTTGTGCGGGAAGACGACGATGTCGCGCAGCGGCAGCACCGGATAAGCGTGGCTCTCGCCATAGACGATGGTCGGCCGGGGTTTAGGGGTAGTCATGGCCTGTTCCTTCTGTTTTGCCCCCTTGCACGCAGCCCGCCATCGTGCGCAACCGCCACAAGGTGCGATCTGATCCGGAGTTCACTGACGCGTCGATATCGTCCGCTCGTTTCGGATCGTGGTTCGAAGCGAATCCCGGATTCGAGATTTGTCCCGCCACGACACATTAGGTGGCTATCGATCCAGGGGGTGTCAAGTGTCGGAAAACGCCCGCCAAATAAGGCTTTACGCGGCGGGATGATGAAAAACTGCGAGGCCGCGGACACAAAGTCCGCGGCGATCGCCGATCTGAAAAATCGAGGTCTTCTGTCTATCGTGCCAGCGCGGATCACGCGCTGGCGCTGCTTTCCACGGCACGATCGGAACGATCGGCATAGATATAGAGCGGACGCGCAGTGCCTTCGACCACCTCGCGCGAGATGACCACCTCCTCGACGCCTTCGAGGCCCGGCAGGTCGAACATCGTCTCGAGCAGGATGCTCTCGAGGATCGACCGCAGACCGCGCGCGCCGGTCTTGCGCTCGATGGCCCTGCGCGCCACCGCACCCAGCGCCTCGTCGGCGAAGGTCAGCTCGATGTTCTCCATCTCGAACAGCCGCTGATACTGCTTGACCAGCGCGTTCTTCGGGTCGGTCAGGATCTTCTTCAGCGAGGTCTCGTCGAGATCCTCGAGCGTCGCGACCACCGGGAGGCGGCCGACGAATTCGGGGATCAGGCCGTACTTCAAGAGATCCTCAGGCTCGACGTGACGGAAGATCTCGCCGGTGCGGCGGTCTTCCGGCGCCAGCACCTGGGCCGC
>JBARNF010000303.1:0-11963 GCA_049802835.1 Bradyrhizobium sp. | reverse complement strand
GCTCCTCCCGGCGTCGTATCGAGCAGCCAGGCCTCGGCACCGCTACGTTCCAGCACAGGTACAAAACGCTCGTGCAGCGTCTCCTGCGTCAGCAGCAGCGTGGCACCGCTGTCGCTCAGCATGTGGGTGAGCCGCTCGGCCGGATAGTCCGGATCGAGCGGCAGATAGGCCCCGCCCGCCTTCAGCACGGCGAGCAGCGCCACCATCATCGTCACGCCACGCTCCAGCGCCAGCCCGACTACGACATCGGGGCCGACACCGCGTTCCCTTAGCCGCCGTGCCAGCCGGTTCGCCCGCGCGTTCAGCGCGCCATAGCCGATCCTCTCGTCGCCATGCACCACAGCGATCGCATCAGGCGCATACACTGCCTGAGCCTCGAACTGGCTGACGAGACTGGCTGACGTCGTCGCACTGACCGTGTCGTTGACCCGCGCGAGCATCGCGAGGTCACCGGGATCACATGCAGCGATACATCCGACCGCCTTCTCCGCATCGTGGCTGACGGCCGCGAGCAACTGGACGAAAGCCACCTGAAGCCGGTGGATCTGACTCTCGTCGAAACAGCGCCGTTGAAAATTGAAGACGAGCCGCAGCTGGCCATCGAGACCGACGCTGACGAACAGCGGATAGTTGCTGGTTTCCAGGATCTTCGTCCTGCTGGCGCTGAGCCGCCCACCCTTCGCCCTCAGGGCCTGGTCGACCGGATAGTTCTCGAACACCAGGATGCTGTCGAACAGCGGCCGTCCAGCCCGGCCGGCGATGCGCTGGATGTCAGCCAGCGGCATCCAGCCATGATCCCGCAGGGCGAGGTTGCGATCCTGCAGGTCCCGCAGCCACGAGCCAACGCTCTGTTGCGGATGTTCGCGATCGACCACGGGCAAAGTATTGATGAAGAGGCCCACCATCTCTTCGGCCCCGGCGAGGCCGGGAGGCCGATCGGAAACGGTCACACCGAAGCAGACCGTGCCCTGGCCGGTGTAGCGGCGCAGCAGTTGCGCCCACGCAGCTTGAACGACCGTGTTCAGGGTAACCCGCTCGCGGGCCGCGAATTGCTGCAGCCGTTCGCTGAGATCCGCGTCCACCGCCATCGTGACCGAGCCGTGGCCCA
This sequence comes from Bradyrhizobium sp., assembly GCA_049802835.1. Lineage (GTDB taxonomy): Bacteria > Pseudomonadota > Alphaproteobacteria > Rhizobiales > Xanthobacteraceae > Bradyrhizobium. The sequence goes on along the minus strand of JBARNF010000303.1, from coordinate 10,855 downwards.
TGGCGTCGTCGCCGCCGGCCTGCGCCAGCAGGCTCGGCTCATCGAGCTCGGCCAAGGCTGCACGCCAGAACTTCGATGCGCCATCGTGATCCCTGGCCTGAAGCCAGGCGATGTAGTCGCGATAGCGCGGCGGCTGGCCCGGCAAGGAGCCATGCTCCAGAAGTTGCATCACTTCGGCCATGAACCGGGCCGAGCTCCAGCCATCCATCAGGATGTGATGATGGGTCCAGATCAGCCAATGGCTGTCATCATCGAGCCTGATCAGGCGGACACGCTGCAAAGGCGGACGCGACAGATCGAAACCTTCCGCGCGCTCGCGCTGCGCGACTGCATTCAGCGCATCGTCCAGCGCTGCTGAATCCAGCCCGCCTGCCCGCGTTCGCCAATCCTCCTCGGTGAAGCTCGTCTCCGCATGGCGGTAGACGACCTGCTGCGGCGGTCCTGATAATTCGCGCCAGAGAAAGCCGGAGCGAAGCACGGCATGGCGGTTGCCCGCCGCCTGCCAGGCCGCCCGCAACCTGCCCGGATCCAGGCCGCGAATCTCAGCGGTAAGCTGGTTGACGTAGATCCCTGTCCCATCGTCCTGGACCGCGTGGAACAGCATGCCCTGCTGCATCGGCGACAACGGATAGATGTCCTCGATCTCGCGCCAATCCAGCGCGAGCGCATCGAGCTCGGCCTGGCTCAGCCTCGACAGCGCGACATCGGATGGCGTCAGCCCACAAGCGTCACCAATGCAGTGATCGACCAGCTCCCGAAGCGCGGTTTCGAAATGCTCCGCCAGACGTGCGACCGTGGCGGTTCGATAGCGCTTCCTGCTGAACCCGAACGACAGCTGCAGGCAGCCGCCCTGCACCCGCGCATTGATGGCGAGGTGGTGCCGCAACGGACTCGACGCGGCGCGCGACGGACCCGCGCTCTCGTCCGCGATGGCGAACACCGCGGCTTCGCCGGCGCTGTCATCGATCTGGCCGAGATAATTGAATCCGATGCGCGGCGCGGCACCGGCTGCGAGCGCATCGCGCTGAGCGGCAGAGCCAAGATAGCGCAGGATGCCGTAGCCGAGACCCCGATGCGGAACGGACCGGAGCATCTCCTTCGTCGCCTTGATCAGCGCAGCCGGCTCCTGTGCTCCACCGACGAGGTTCACAGGAAACGCCGTCGTGAACCAGCCGACAGTGCGCGACAGATCGAGCCCTGCGCCGAGATCCTCGCGGCCATGGCCTTCGAGCTCGATCGCCACATTCTCCCGGCCCGACCATTGCCACAGCGCCCGTGCCAGCGTCGCAAGCAGGAGGTCATTGACCTGGGTTCGATAGGCCGCGGGGGCTGTCCCCAGCAGGCGGGCGGTCAGCTCTGCACTGACAGCCAACGGCACTTCGTCCGCGTCCGCGATCGTATCGCGACCTGCATGGTCATTGTCGCACGGCAAGTCGTCCTCCCGCCGTACCGCTGACCAATAGTCCAGCTCTGCCGCCAGCTCGTCCAAGGTTGCATGCGCATGCAGCGTTGCCCCCCACTGCGCGTAGGCGTGCGTCTTCGGCGGCAGCGTCACTGCCGCGTCTCCGCGCGCAAGCTGTGCGTAGGCAGCCGCGAGGTCTTCCAGCAGCACGCGCCAGGACACGCCGTCGACGACGAGGTGATGGATCACGATCAGGAGCCGTTGTTCGCCACCCGGCAACTCCATCCCGACGACGCCCACCAGCGGCCCCCGCGCGAGCGAGAGGCTCGTCTGCACCTCAGCAGCGAGCGCGGTCGCTGCATCGCCATCGGCAAGCTCGCAGATCCGGAACAGGTCGGACGCGGCAGGTACCGGCCCATGCTCGGCGCACCAAATGCCGTCGATCAACGCGAAGCGCAGTCGCAGCGCATCGTGGTGAGCGACGACAGCGGCGACCGCGCGACGCAGCGCATCCCAGTGGAGCCGTTGCTTCGGCCTGAGCATCAAGGCCTGATTCCAATGGTCGGGAGATTCCAGCTGCTGCTCGAAGAACCTGTGCTGGATCGGCAACAATGAATGCGGTCCGACGACCACGCCCTGCTCCACCATCGTCTCCAGCCCGGCCGCGGGCTGCGCCTCGCGCGCCAGGGCTTCCAACGTCTGGTGCTTGAAGACGTCACGCGGCTCGATCACGAGGCCGGCACGACGTGCGCGACTAACCATCTGCAGCGAGATGATGGAGTCGCCGCCGAGCTCGAAGAACTTGTCGGTGATGCCCACATCCGCCTGGCGCAACAGCTCCGCCCAGATCGCCGCCAGCGCGATTTCGTTTGGCGTCCGTGGCGCAATCCGCGTCGCGAGATCGGCCGTCTCCGGCGCGGGCAGCGCCTTGCGGTCAACCTTGCCGCTCACCATCAGCGGCAGACGATCGAGCACCACGATCCGCGATGGCACCATGTAGTCCGGCAGAAGCGCCGACAAGGCGTCTCGGAGCGTCGTGCCGTCGAGCGTGCCGTCGCCGCTGACATAGCCGACGAGCTGGCGCCCCGCGCCGAATTCGCGCGCGATCACGACGGCGGACCTGACCGCCGGCTGCTGCAGCAAACGTGCCTCGATCTCGCCGAGCTCGATGCGGAAGCCGCGGACCTTCACCTGATGGTCGGCGCGGCCGACATAGTCGATGGCACCATCGCCGCGCCAGCGTGCCAGATCACCGCTGCGGTAGAGCCGCGCGCCGGGCGGCCCAAAGGGATCGGCGATGAAGCGCTCGGCCGTGAGTGCAGCGCGACCGAGGTAGCCGCGCGCGAGCCCGCTGCCGCCGATGTAGAGCTCGCCGGTCGTTCCCTCGGCCACCAGATTGAGATCGCCATCGAGAATGCGCAGCACCGTCCCCGGAATCGGATATCCGATCGGCACACGAGGCCCGCTGAAGCCGCGGCAATTCCAGAAGCTGGCATTGATCAGCGCTTCGGTCGGCCCGTAGCGATTGTCGAACCGGATCGTCGGGAATAGCGCGTAGACCTGCTCAATCAGCTGGACCGGCAGCGCCTCACCACCGGAGAAGAGCCGCTTCAGGGTCACGCATCGTCCGGCCTCCGGCTCGGCGATGAATTGCGCGAGCATCTGCGGCACGAAATGCAGCGTGGTCACGCCGTGAGCGGTGACCGCATCGATCAATCGCCTGGGCTCACGATGAGCGCCGGGAGGTGCGATCGCCAGCCGCGCGCCGACCGTGAGTGGCCACAGGATCTCCCAGACCGCGACGTCGAAGCTGAACGGCGTCTTCTGCAGCAGGGTCTCGGTCGGCTCGAGCCCATATTCGGCCTGCATCCACGACAGCCGCGCCGCCAGAGCGCCACGCGTACAGGCGACGCCCTTGGGCTCACCGGTCGAGCCCGACGTGTAGATCACATAGGCGAGGCTGTCGGCATGCACTTGAAGCCGAAGGTCGGCGCCGTTGCCGTCGGAGGCGGGCATGAGCCAATCATCACCAGACGAGTCGACCACGATCAGATCCGCGTCCGACTCTGCGGTGACCGCCATGAGCTGATCGCGCAGCTTCGCCTGCGTCAGCACCAGCCGCGCGCCGCTGCCGCGCAGCATCGCTGTGAGCCGCTGGTCCGGATAGTCAGGATCGAGCGGCAGATAGCCCGCACCGGCCTTCAACACGGCAAGCACCGCCACGATCAGCTCGACGCTCCGCTCGAACGCCAACCCGACCGGGGCATCCAGACCGGCGCCGTGCTGACGGAGCCGCCGCGCCAGGCGGTTCGCAAGCGTATTCAGCTCGGCGTAGCTGATGTTCTCGCCGTCGTAGATCAAGGCCATCGCCGACGGGAAGCGCGCGACCTGCCGCTCGATCTCCGTCACGACATCGATGAATTCGTCATTGGTTGTCTGCGCCGCGCCTCTCGAGCTCCAGCCGAGCACCCGTCGCGCCGCGACGTCGTCCAGCCCATGCAGCTCGGCGAGCGGCCGGCCGCTGTCGTTGGCAATACGGTCGAGCAGGCAAGAGAAAGCGGCCTGGATGCGCTCGATCTGCGCCTGATCGAAGCGGCTGCGATCGTAGCGGAAGCCAAGCCTGATGCCGGACTCCGTGGCGAAGACGGCCAGGGTGAGCGCATAGTTCGTGATCGAAATCTGTTCGGCGCGGCCTGTGCGCGGACCATCACCCGCCTGATCGCGCAGCGCATCATCGATCGGATAGTTCTCGAACACGAAGATGGTGTCGAACAGCAGACGGCCGGCGCGGCCGGCAAGCCGCTGAATCTCGTAGAGCGGCATCCAGCCGTGCTCACGCAGGTCGACGTTGCGGTCCTGCAGTCCGCGCAGCCAATCGCCGACCCCCGTCTGAGGGCTCACGTCGTCGAGCACCGGCAAGGTGTTGATGAACAGCCCGACCATCTCCTCCACGCCGGCGATCTCGGGCGGCCGGCCCGAGATCGTGGCGCCGAAGCAGACGGCCTGCTGGCCCGTCAGTCGCCGCAGCAACTGCGCCCAGGCGCCCTGCAGCATCGTGTTCAAGGTCACCCGCTCGCGCCGCGCCGCGGCCTGCAGCCGCTCAGTGCGAGCTGCATCGACGACGAGGTCGATCGAGCCATGGCCCGCCGCAGGCTGCGCGGGCCCGCCGAGCGCATCGGCGAGCAGGCTCGGCTCAGCGAGCGCCGCGAGCTGGCTCGACCAGAACGCGCTCGAAGCCTCGCGGTCCTGGCGCAGCAACCAGTCGATGTAGTCGCGGTACCTGCCTCGCGGAGCAGCCAGCGATCCACCGCGCACATGATGCATGATATCGGCGATCAGCCGCGCCGCGCTCCAGCCGTCGAGCAGGATATGATGATGGGTCCAGATCAGCCGGTGAACACCGCCGCCGAGATCGATGAGACGAACCCGCTGCAGCGGCGGCCGTGACAGATCGAAACCAGCCTGCCATTCTGCGCGCGCCGCATCAGCCAGCGCGGCATCGCTTGCGGCCCCATCCATCGACGCGGTCCGGTCGCGCCAATCCTCCTCGACGAAGGGGACCGGCACGTGCCGATAGACCACCTGCTGCGGCGCGTTCGACAATTCGCGCCATATGAACGCAGTCCGCAGCACCGCGTGGCGCGCAGTCACCGCCTGCCACGCGGCTCGCAACCGCGCCGCATCGACACCACTGATGTCCACGGCGATCTGGCTGACATAGCTGCCATCGCCGGCGTCGCGCAGCGCGTGGAACAGCATGCCCTGCTGCATCGGCGACAGCGGATAGATGTCCTCGACCTCGCGCCAGTCGAGCGTAGATCCCAGCAGGTCGAGCTCCGGCTGGCTCAGCCGCGCCAGCGGCACGTCCGACGGCGTGATGCCGTACACACCGCTCGTGCAATGCGCGACCAGCTCGCGCAAGGCCGCAGAATAGCACGCGGCAAGGCGCTCGACCGCCGCGCGGCGGTAGCGCCTGCGGCCGAAGCCGAAGGTCAGCCGCAACTGGTGGTCCAGCACCTGGCCGTTGATGCTGAGCCAGCGGCCGAGCGGCGCGCTGGCGCTGCGCGACGGACCGGCGCTTTCCGGTGCCACGGCGAAGGCACTATCGGAGCCGACGCTCGCGCCGAACTGGCCGAGATAGTTGAAGACGATGCGCGGCTCCGCTCCGCCCGCCAGCGCCTTGCGCTGCTCGGGGCTGCCGCAATGACGCAGCACGCCGTAGCCGAGCCCGCGCGATGGGATGGCGCGCAGCTCCTCCTTGATCGACTTGATCAGCGCGGCGTCATCACGCGAACAGTTGGACAGGCGCACGGGAAAAGCGGTCGTGAACCAGCCGACCGTCCGCGACAGGTCCACGCCATCGAAGATATCTTCGCGGCCGTGGCCCTCCAGCTCGACCAGGACGTCGTCGAGCCCGCTCCAGCGTCCGACCGCACGGGCCAGCGCTGCGAGCAGAAGATCATTGACCTGGGTACGGTAGGCGGCAGGTGCCTCCTTGAGCAGCTGCGTCGTCAGATCGGCGTCAAAGGTGAGGACAACGTCTTCACCATCGGCGACCAGATCGACTCCACCATGGGCCTGATCGCAGGGCAGATCGCCACCAGCGCTTCGTGTGCGCCAATAGTCGAGCTGATCCGCCAGCTCCGCGCTGGCAGCGTAGGCCTCGAGCCTCCTGCCCCACGACGCAACCGACTGACTCTTGCGTGGAAGCGCAATCGCCGCCGCACCCTGCGCGGCCTGCCCGTAGGCCGCGGCGATATCCTCCAGGAGGACACGCCAGGACACGCCATCGACCACGAGATGGTGCACGGCGATCAGAAGCCTCTGGCTGCCGTCTGCAACGCCCATCCCGACGAGGCGTAGCAGCGGCCCCTGCAACGACAGGCTTGCTTGCGCCGTCGCGGCAACCGCCGTGATCTCCGCCGCATCGGCAACGGCGTGCGTCCAGAGCAGATCGGCGGGTGACGGCGCTTCGCCATATCTCGCCTGCCACTCGCCATCGACCTCAACGAACTGCATCCGAAGCGCATCATGATGCGACACCAGGGCGACGACGGCCCGTGCCATCGCGTGCCAGTCCAGCCGCGCGCCGGGCACGAGCAGCACGGCCTGGTTCCAATGATGCCGTTCGCCTACGTCTTCCGCGAAGAAGCGACGCTGGATCGGCAACAACGGCACCGGCCCGTCGTCGTGGTCGGCCGGCTCCGCCGGCATATCCGCCGGACGCTCGATGCGCGCGATACGCGCCAGTTCCTGCAGCGTCTGATGCCGAAACAGATCGCGAGGTTCGATCGACAGGCCGCGCTGGCGTGCACGCCCGACCACCTGCAGCGAGATGATGGAATCCCCGCCCAGCTCGAAAAAGTTGTCGGTCAATCCAATACGAGGCTGCCCGAGCAGCTCGGCCCAGATCACTGCCAAGGTCAGTTCGGCCGACGTTTGCGGAGCGACGTAGTCCGTCTCTGCTGGCGGTTGCTCGGGAACCGGCAACGCATCGCGATCGACCTTGCCATGGGCCGTCAGCGGCAGCTGCGGCACCGGCACGATCCGCGCCGGGACCATGTAGTCCGGCAATTCCTCCAGCAGCGCCGCTCGCAGCTCGGTCTCGTCGAGAGGACCCTCACCGCACACGTAACCGATGAGTTGCTGACGTCCGGCGATGTCGCACGCAACGACCACGGCGGCCCGGACGCCGGCCTGTTGCATCAGCCGCGCCTCGACCTCGCCCGGCTCGATGCGGAAGCCGCGGATCTTGAGCTGGTGATCGGAACGACCGACATAGTCGATCACCCCGTCGGCGCGCCAGCGTGCCAGATCGCCAGTGCGGTACAGCCGCGTGCCCGGCTCGCCGAACGGATCCGGGATGAACCGCTCCGCGGTCAGGGCCGGCCGCTGCCAATAGCCGGTCGCGAGTCCCTCGCCGCCGATATGCAGCTCGCCGGTGACGCCGACCGGCACGAGGTTGAGATCGCCGTCGAGAATAAGCGCCGAGCGGCGGCCGACGGGACGGCCGATCGGCGCATAGGCACACTCGATCTCGGCATCGGCCTCGACCTTCCAGACCAGCGGCGTGACCACCGTTTCCGTCGGACCGTAGCCGTTGATCAGCTTGCGCGGCCGCAGCGCGCGCTTGACCTTGTCGAAGCCCGCCTTCGGCATCGCCTCTCCGCCGAACGAATACAGCGACACGGGCGGCGGATCGCCACGCCATGCGGCAAAGTCGGCGAGCTGTTGCAGATAGGCAGGCGGGAAGCCGGCATTCGTGACCCGCTGCTCACGCATGATGTCGAGCGTGTGCTCGGCCGACCAGAGATCGGAATCGCGCATCACCAGCGCGGCGCCGCAACTCAGCGCGGTCCACAGCCGCTCATGCGCGCCATCGAAGGTGAAGGAGAGGAAGTGCAGTTCGCGCGACTGCCGGCCCATCTCATAGAGATTGGCGGTGGCGTCGCAATGCATTGCGAACGGCCCGTGAGCAACGGCGACGCCCTTCGGCACGCCTGTCGAGCCGGACGTATAGATCACATAGGCGGGGCTCTGCGGATGAATCTCGACCCCGGGATCTGTCTCCACGCTCTGGGATGGCATGAGGTCGAGATCCACGACGCTCACACCCGGCATGGACGGCAACGGCATCGCGCCGTCGGCTTCGACCAGCACGACGCGCGCGCCGGCATCGCGGATCGTGGCTGACAGCCGCGCCGGCGGATGATCGGGGTCGAGCGGCAGATAGGCCGCACCGGCCTTCAGCACGGCAATGAACGCGGCAACAAGATCCGGCGAACGCTGCATCGAGATGCCGACGAGTTCGCCAGGACGAACGCCGAGCGCTGTCAGATGCTGCGCGATCCGGCTGGCGCGGCGATCGAGGATTTCATAGCTGATCGTCTCGGCACCAAAGATCAGCGCCGGTGCGTTCGGCGTTTCCCGTGCGTGTCGTGCGAACCTTCGGTGCACCGGCAGGAACGACTCGCACGCACCGGCGACGGCGTTCCACCTTCTGACATCGTCACGTTGCTGAGCGGACAGCAGATCGAGCGATGCGATCTGGCGTGACGGATCAGCGACCATGGCCTCCAGAATGGCGCGCCAATGTGCGGCAAGCCGCTCGATCGTGGTCAGGTCGAACAGCGCGGTGGCGAACGAAAACAGCGCCGAGATGTCTCCCGATGGCGCTTCCTCGGTGTCAACAGCAAGGTCGAATTTGACCGTATTGATCTCGGCGGCGAGCGTCTCGATCTGCAACTCGGCGCCCGCGGGCGCCTGCGCAAGCTCACGCCGGCGCTGGTGATTGTAGAGCACCTGGAACAGCGGGTTCTGACTGAGGCTGCGCTGCGGCTGCAGCACGTCCAGCAACCGCTCGAGCGGAAGATCCTGGTTGTCCTGGGCCTCGAGCGACGTCTCACGCAGCGAGTTGACGAGGTCCGCCAAGGTCGAACGGCTGTCGATCTTCGAGCGCAGCACCTGCGTATTGACGAGCAGGCCGATCAGCCGTCGCGTCTCCGGCCGATCGCGATTGGCAAGCGGAATGCCGATGCTGATATCGTGCTGGCCGCTGTAGCGATAGAGCAGCAGTTTCAGCGCCGCGAGCAGAACGACGAACAGCGTGGTCTCGTGTCGCCGTGCCAGATCGCGCAGGCTGTCGGACAGCCTGCCACCGAGCAAAAGGCGCACGCCGTCGCCGGACGGGTCGGCCTGAGCCGAGCGGGCACGATCGAACGGCAGCTGCAGCATCGCCGTGTCCTGGAGGCGGCCGCTCCAGTAGCGGAGTTGCCGCTCCCCTTCCACGGCGCCGATCCACAGTCGCTGCCAGGCAGCGAAATCAGCATAGTCGATCTCCTGGGCGGGTAGCGACGCGGCCTCGCCTCGGGCGTCGGCATGATAGAGCCGCCAGAACTCGTCGGTCAGCACCTGCATCGACCAGCCGTCGGCCACGATATGATGCAGCGTCACTGCGAGAATATGATCCTGCTCGCCGAGCGCCAGCAGAGCCGCGCGCAGCAGCGGCCCGACTTCGAGATCGAACGGCAATGCGGCCTGTTCGCGCAGCAATTGACGTGCCTGCTGCTCGCGGTCATGACCATCGAGATCGATGCGGCGCAGTTCGACAGCCATCGGCGGGCACACGATCTGCTCCGGCTCGCCACCCTCCTGCCGGAACACGGTGCGAAGCGCGGCATGGCGCACGACCAGTTCGTTGATCGCCCGCTGCAACGCGCCGACATCGAGTCGGCCGCGCAGGCGGATCGCAACCGGCATGTTGTAGGCAGAGCTGCCAGGAGCCATCCGCCACAGGAACCAGAGACGGGTCTGGGCGAACGACAGCGGCGCCCGCTGCAGATTCTGACGCGCGATCGGCAGGATCGACAGATCGATGCCCTTCGCGGCCAGTTGCGCCAGGAAGGCGCGCTGCTTCTCGGCGTCGAGACGCGTCAATCGCTGGGCGATCTCGCTGAGCTGCTGGGTCTGAAGTCCGGACTGATCATTCATTGGCGAGCTCGACTTCCCTGAGCACATCGAACATTGCGGCGATGTCGTCGCTGCGCCGGTTCTCGGGCCGATTCTCTGTCAGCGCCGACGCCATTGTCTCGACCGTCGTCAGCTCGAACAGCCGCCTCAGCGGCAGGTCCTGCGCAAGATCGCGCTTGATGCGGCCGACGAGCTGGACCGCGACCAGGGAATCGCCACCGAGCTCGAAGAAATTGTCGGTGACGCCAATGTCTTCCTGATGCAGCAGCTCGGCCCAGATCGCGGCCAGCGCGGCCTCGGTCGGGTTGCGCGGCGCGACGCGTTGCGTCTCGGCCGGGCGCGCATCTGGCAACGGCAGTGCCTTGCGGTCGATCTTGCCGTTCGGCGTCAGCGGCAGTTTTGGCAGCACCATCACCCGCGACGGCACCATGTAGTCCGGCAGCACCGACACGAGCGCCGCGCGCAAGGCCGCGCCATCGAGCGCATCATCGCCGCTGACATAGCCGACCAGTTGCCGGCTGCCGCCGAGCTCTTGCGCCACCACGACGCTGTCGCGCACGCCAGGCTGGGCCCGCAGCCGCGCCTCGATCTCGCCGAGCTCGATGCGATGGCCTCTGATCTTCACCTGATGGTCGGCACGGCCGACATGGTCGAGCACGCCATCGCACCGCCAGCGCGCAAGGTCGCCGGTGCGGTACAGCCGCGCACCGGCGGCGCCGAACGGATCGGGCATGAAACGCTCCGCGCTCAACGCAGCACGATTCCAATAACCACGGGCGAGCCCTTCGCCGCCGATGAACAGCTCCCCGGCCACGCCGACCGGCGCGAGGTTGAGATCATCGTCGAGCACGTACAGTGTCGTGTTCCCGATCGGACCACCGAGCACCGGCATCGGATCATCAGCATCGAGCCGATGGCGCGCCGACCACACCGTGGTCTCGGTCGGCCCATACAGATTCCAGACCTCGCGGCTCAACGCGGTCA
>JBARNF010000302.1:0-3078 GCA_049802835.1 Bradyrhizobium sp. | reverse complement strand
GTGCCGCGCCGCCCGACCCGTCCGACGCTGGGCTCGCGCAAGCGCCGGCTGGAGGGAAAGAAGCGCCGCGGTGTGGTCAAGACGCTGCGCCGTCCCGGCGACGTGCCGGATTGACCTCCTGCACTGCGAGGTTGAAACTCCCCGCCAAGGCTGCCGGCAAGGCTCTGACCCCGCTGATGCAGTCGGAAAAGACAAATACCGGGGAGATGAAGATGGAACGAGCACTTCTCGCGACCACGGCGCTCGCCGTCGTCGCAGTTCTGGCCATGCAGCCGAACCCGCTCCATGCGCAGCAGCCGCAAGCCTCCACACAAGCATCGCCGGTGAGCGTCGGCGATGCCGATATCGGCGGCGTGGTGAGCGGGCCGAACGGGCCGGAAGCCGGCGTCTGGGTGATCGCGGAGACGACCGATCTTCCCACCAAGTTCGCCCGCATCGTGGTCACCGACGATCAGGGGCGCTACCTCATCCCGGACCTGCCGAAGGCGAATTACAGCGTCTGGGTGCGCGGCTACGGGCTGGTGGATTCCCAGAAGGTCACGAGCGAGCCGGGCAAGACGCTGAACCTGCAGGCGGTGCCGGCGCCGAACGAGGCCGCGGCCGCGCAGGTCTATCCGGCGATCTACTGGTACGCGAGGCTGAAAATCCCGGCGGCCGACCAGTTTGGGGGCAAAAGCGACATCCCCGCCAACATCACGCTCAGCGACTGGATGCGGACGATGAAGAGCCGCGACTGCATCGGCTGTCATCAGCTCGGCCAGCTCTCCACCCGCACGTTCCCGCCCGGTCTCGGCGAGTTCAAGTCGCACGAGGAGGCGTGGATGCGCCGCGTGCAATCCGGCCAAGCCGCGGCGGATTTCATGGTGCGGCCGCTCGCTACGCTCGGCGGCGCGCCGTTCAAGTATTTCGCCGATTGGACCGACCGCATCGCCAATGGCGAGCTGCCGCATGCCAAGCCCACGCGGCCGCAAGGGCTCGAGCGCAACATCGTGGTCTCCACATGGGAATGGGGCGATCCGAAGAAATACCTGCACGACCTGATCGCGTCGGACCGTCGCTACCCGACCATCAATGCGTACGGTCCGCTCTTTGGCTCGCCCGAATATTCCACCGACGTTCTGCCGATCCTCGATCCCAAGACCAACACGGCCAGTTCGTTCAAGGCCCCGGTGCGCGATCCGGAGATGCCGGAATCGCTCGGTCGTCCGCACGCCGCCAGCGACACGCTGATGGCGCCGTCGCCCTACTGGGGGGAGGAGAAGATCTGGGACACCAGGGTCAACAATCACAACTCCATGTACGACAACAAGGGCAGGATCTGGCTGGCGGCGGCGGTGCGCGGCCAGGACAATCCGGACTTCTGCAAGAAGGGCTCCGATCACCCCTCGGCCAAGCAGTTCCCGCTCGACAAGTCGCCCCGCCAGGTGGCGATTCTCGATCCGAAGACGATGAAGTACACCTTCGTCGACACCTGCTTCGGGACGCATCACCTGCAGTTCGGCTACGATGCCGACGAGACGCTGTGGCTCAGCGGCACCGGCCCGGTGCTCGGATGGATCAACACCCGGGTGTTCGACGAGGCCGGCGACGCCGCGAAGGCGCAGGGGTGGAGCCCGATCGTCCTCGACAGCAACGGCAACGGCAAGCGTGACGACTTCGTCGAGCCGAACCAGCCTGACGATCCCGCCAAGGACAAGCGGGTCGTGGCCGGCTCCGGCGCCTATGCGGTAATGCCGAGCCCGGTGGACGGCTCCATCTGGTACACCGTCGGCGTGTTCGGCGGCACGCCCGGAATCCTGCGCTTCGATCCGAAAACGCAACTGTCGGAAATCTACAACGTGCCGCCGCCCGGCTATGGCATCCGCGGCGGCGATATCGACAAGAACGGCGTCGTCTGGGCGTCGCTGTCGAGCGGCCATCTCGCCAGCTTCGACCGGCGCAAGTGCAAGGGGCCGCTCAACGGCCCGAAGGCGACCGGCGATCACTGCCCCGAGGGCTGGTCGTTGCACCAGTATCCGGGACCGGGATTCGCCGGGATCGGAGAGAACAGCGCCGAGGCGAGCTACTACACCTGGGTGGACCAACACAACACGTTCGGGCTCGGCGACGACATCCCGATGTCGACCGCCAACCTGATGGGCGGCCTGGTGGCGCTCAAGGACGGCCAGATGATCTCGTTGCGGGTGCCGTATCCGCTCGGCTTCTACGCCAAGGGCTTCGACGGACGCATCGATGACCTCGACGTTGGCTGGAAGGGCCGCGGCCTGTGGACCACCAGCGGCGACCGCACGCCCTGGCTGATGGAAGGCGGCAAGGGGAGCAAGCCCCGCGTCGTGCATTTCCAGATTAGGCCCGACCCGCTGGCGCGGTGAGGATCGCGGCGCCGCCTCCCGGCCGGTGGGTGGCCGGCCGGCGGCGGTGCCTCCCCGCATGCGACGTTACGGCAGCCTGGTACCCTGCAATTTTTGCAGCGAAGACACGTTCCGGTTGCTAGACTGGATACCTATATATAGACCCCCGAACCCCCCGAACGGTCGGCGCAGCCGCGCGACGACTGCGCATTAGGCCGTGAGAAACACTGGCTGATAGGGAGGGCACATGGTCTCGTTTACGTTGAACGCCAAGCGAGTCTCGGTCGATTCCGATCCGAAGACTCCGCTGTTGTGGGTCATCCGCGACCATATCGGATTGACCGGCACCAAATACGGCTGCGGCGCCGGACTGTGCGGCGCCTGCACCGTCCACATCGACGGCAAGGCCGAGCGCTCCTGCCAGACCGAGGTGTCGTCGGTCGAGGGCAAGACGGTCGTCACCATCGAGGGCCTGTCGCCGGATTCCTCGCACCCCCTGCAGAAAGCCTGGATCGCCGAGCAGGTGCCGCAATGCGGCTACTGCCAGTCCGGGCAGATCATGCAGGCGGCCGAGCTGCTCGCCGGCAATCCCAAGCCGACGCGCGATCAGATCGTGGCGCACATGGACGGCAATCTCTGCCGCTGCGGTACCTATCATCTCATCGTCGCCGCCATCGAGCGTGCCGCGCGGGAGGGCTGACCATGACCATTGTGATCGACAAGGGAT
>JBARNF010000301.1:0-2964 GCA_049802835.1 Bradyrhizobium sp. | reverse complement strand
GGGCATGTTGGCCAAGTCGCAGATTGCTTCAATCAAAAGACGTATAGCCCGACCATCCCAGTCGATCTGTTCGATCGGGGTTTCCCATAATTCGGGTAGGACGTAAGCCGCGTGGCGAGCCTTTACGTATCGCTCCGGCGGAGGCCGCCTTGTTCGGCGTGGCCGGCAACCTCACGATATGACCTCAAGTCCAGCCTTAAGGTCATGTCGCGATGCAGATGGAAGTATTGGGCGCCGAGCGGCGGCGTCGGTGGAGCTACGAGGATAAGGTTCGCCTGATCGAAGAGACGATGCAGTCTGGGCGGACGGTTTGCGACGTTGCGCGGCGGCACGGATTGGCTCAGAGCCTGCTTTTTACCTGGCGTCGTCAGGCGCGGCAGGGCCGCTTGGGCGTCGGAGCTGTGCCGGCCATCGTTCCGGTCGAGATCGCGGCTTCGCAGGCTGACGCCCGGACCGGAGCGCCGCCATCACCTTCGCCATCACGCACAGCGAGTGCCCCGCCGAGCATGCGGGCCGGAACGATTGAGATCGAACTCGGTGACTGCTGCGTGCGCGTGGACCGCGACGTGGACACCGAGGCACTCCGGCGCGTTCTCGAGCTTCTGGGGCAGCGATGATTCCGATCCCGAGCGGCGTCAAGGTCTGGATCGCGACCGGCCACACGGACATGCGCCGCGGCATGCAGAGCCTGGCCTTGATGGTCCAGGAAATTTTGAAGCGCGATCCTCACGCCGGCGATCTCTACATCTTCCGGGGGCGGCGCGGGGATCTAGTCAAGATCCTGTGGCATGACGGAATCGGCTTGTCGCTCTACGCCAAGCGCCTTGATCGGGGAAAGTTCATCTGGCCCTCGGCGTCCAACGGTGCGGTGTCGATCTCGGCCGCGCAGATGGCTTACATGCTCGAAGCCATCGACTGGCGGAATCCGCAACTGACATGGCGGCCGCGGAGTGCAGGCTGAGCCGAGAAAGTTGCGGCCTCCGGTATTTAGTGAGTTCCAACTGGCCTGATCTGTGATTCACTGCGTCGCATGAATGCTGATTGCGACGCCGGATCTGATGACGTTGCCGCCCTGAAGCAGGCGCTGGCGGTCGAACGCGCGAAGGGATTGGAGATTGCCGCCGAGCTCGCGGTCGCTCGGGCCAAGGCATCGGAAGACGAGGCACTGATCGCGACCCAGAAGCTGCAGATCGCCAAGCTGAGGCATCAGATCTACGGGCAGCGCTCGGAGCGTTCGTCCCGCCTGCTCGAGCAATTGGCGTTGACGTTCGAAGACCTGGAGGCCGACGCCACCGAGGACGAGCTTGCGGCGGAACGCGCCGCGGCGAGAACCACCACGGTCCGCGCCTTCACGCGCAAGCGCGCCGAGCGGCAGACCTTCCCCGAGCATCTGCCGCGCGAGCGGGTGGTGATCGAGCCGCCGACGGCTTGCGAATGCTGCGGCAGCAATCGCCTGCGCAAGCTCGGCGAGGACGTGACGCGGACGCTGGAGGTGGTACCGCGCCAGTGGAAGGTGATCGAGACGGTGCGGGAGAAGTTCTCCTGCCGGGACTGCGAGAAGATCAGCCAGGCACCGGCGCCGTTCCATGCCGTGGCGCGAGGATGGGCCGGACCGAGCCTGCTGGCGATGATCATGTTCGAGAAGTTCGGTCAGCATCAGCCCTTGAACCGCCAGGCCGAGCGCTATGCGCTGGAAGGCGTGCCGATCGCGCTCTCGACCATGGCGGATGCCGTGGGATCGGTCTGCACGTCGCTGGAACCGCTGCTGCGGCTGGTCGAAGCGCACGTCATGACGGCCGAGCGGCTTCATGCCGACGATACGACCGTGCCGGTGCTGGCCAAGGGAAAGACCGACACCGGGCGGTGCTGGATCTATGCCCGGGACGACCGGCCGTTCGGCGGCGCGGACCCGCCGGCGGCGATGTTCTACTACTCGCGCGATCGCAAGGGCGAACATCCGCAGGCGCATCTGGCGCGGTATGCCGGCATCCTGCAGGCCGACGCCTATGACGGTTACAACCAGCTCTATCTGGCGGGCCGCAGCCCTGGACCGATCCGTGAGGCGGCCTGCTGGGCCCATGCGCGGCGCCCATTCTTTGCCATGGCCGATCTGGAGGAGAATGCGCGCCGCAAGGCCGCTGGCAAAAAGGAGATCCCGCTCTCTCCGATCGCAATCGAGGTCGTGCGCCGGATCGATGCGTTGTTCGAGATCGAGCGCTCCATCAATTGCAAAAGCGCGCAGGAGCGGCTCGAAGCGCGGCGGACGCTCAGTCGGCCTTTGATCGAGGACCTACGGCTCTACATGCAGGAGCAACTCGCCAAGCTTGCCCGGGGGCACGACCTCGCCAAGGCATTCAACTACGTACTGAAAAGGTGGGCGAGCTTCACGCTGTTCCTCGATGACGGACGCGTGTGCCTGTCCAACAATGCGGCCGAGCGAGGCCTGAGAGGCATAGCTCTTGGTCGGAAATCCTGGCTGTTCTGCGGGTCCGATCGTGGCGGTCGGCGTGCGGCGGCGATGTACAGTCTGATCGTCACGGCCAAAATGAACCGGATCGATCCGCAAGCCTGGCTGACCGATGTCCTCGCACGGATCGCCGATCATCCGTCGCATCAGCTTGACGAACTGCTACCGTGGAATTGGACGCCCCGAGCCTCGACGCTCTCAGCTCAAGCCGCATGACCACGCACGTCAACAAGGTTCACCACGTCACGACCGTGGCCAAGGTCGCCAAGGATCTCGGCGAAGATGCAGACTGGCTGCAGGACGTCGCCAACGACATGGACATCGAGGATGGCGTCATCTGGGTCTACGGCACTGGTAACGATGGCGCCATGGCCCTGACCGACTTCGGGATCGACAACCTGATCGAGCTCGTCAAGATACGTCGGCAGCTCTGAAACCTCTTGCCCGCTGACGCCGCAAACCGGCTCCCCCCCTGCGGCCTACGGCGGATGCTTACG
>JBARNF010000300.1:0-4122 GCA_049802835.1 Bradyrhizobium sp. | reverse complement strand
CGCCGCGAGCAACTGCTCGATGCGGCCGCGGCCCTGATTGCCGAGTCCGGTCTCGATGCCGTCAGCATGCACGCGGCGGCCCAGCGTGCCGGCGCGTCGATCGGCTCGGTGTACCACTTCTTCCGCGACAAGGATCAGATGCTCGATGCGCTCGCCGAGCGTCACGATGCCGAGCTGCAGCCGGCCTTCGATCGCGTGCTGCAGCGAAACGATGCCGAGTGGGCCTCACTGTCGCCCGCCGACGCGATCGAGCAGCTGATCGGCTGGGCAATCCGCTACTTCGTCCGCCACCCCGATGCGCTGGCAACCCTCGATCTGCACGACCAGACCATGCATGCCGAGTTCAAGGCGGTCATCGACCGGGTGATGTGCGTCAGGCTCGGCCGGGAGCTTGGCGCGCAGGCAGCCACCACCTTCGATGCGGTCGTGCTCGGCACGCTTCTGTTCACCCGCGAGAAGGATCCGCGCAGCCGCGACGTCGTGGTCGCCGCGCTGCCGGAGATGATGGCCACATATCTGATCGCGCTGGAAGCGAAGCGGAAGCGAGCGAAGGAATGAAGCGCAAGCGGCAGGTCCGCGCGATCAGCGTGGCTCCTTGAAGAGCCATTCGTTCTTTTTCCGATAGACCGCAATCGAGCGCGGCGACGCCGTGTCCCCGATCGACTTGGCCGATATGACGATCTGATCCTCGCCGTCCCAGCGTTCGAACTCATAGCGCCATTTGCCGTCGTCCGGCGTGCGATAATGCCAGTCCTTGATTGTCCGATCACGTTTCGCCGGAATGACATCGATGCCGTCCGGCGGTCCCGCAGGACCCTGGTGCGACGCGACTGACACCAGCCAGCGCTTCTCCGGCGAATAATGGGGCGGCGCGACGATGCCGATTTCGTCGCCAGTGTCGGCGCGCACCAGGAGCCAGTCGACGCCCTCCAGGCGACCGCACTCGAGCAAGATCAGATCATGGTCGGTGAAATATCCCGTCAGCTGAAACTTGACGCAGCCCTTGGCGTCACCGTCGGCGCACTTGGCATCCTGGTTTCGATAGATGCGCGTGCGGCCGTTGCGAAATGCCAGCTTCAGTCCGGAGCCGTTGCGTTGCGCGACGTCCCGAATCTGCGCGAGGCAGGCCGTCTCCGATCGGTCGAGATCGCCCGCTCCGGTATCGTCGATGCAGCGCCCGTCCTGAGATGGCTGATCTACGACCGAGAAGGGAGGCCGATCGGCGCTCGCGACCGGGCTGCTGACCAGACAGACGAATGACGCCAGTGCGGCCGCACGCATCCTCCTCATCACATGCGCCCCGCTGCTGAAGGCGTGTCGCTGTGATCTACCGTCGGGATCGACAGCCGCTGAGAGTCCTCAATGAGAGCAGAGTAGCGGCGGCGACGCCCCAGCCGTCTCTCGCTGCCCCGGTAGCGCTTGCTCGCCAGCCTTTCCATCAACCAGGCCACGACGCCGACCGCTGCAAAGCTGACGAGCAGCGAGACGAACAAGAGCCACAGATAGAGCTTGAGAACCGAGCTTGCGAAGCAGGCAAGCGCGATGAGCGCGACAATGACCAATCGGCCTTTGACGGAGATCGACATTATGGGGGCGTTTCGCTGAGAGCTGGTTTGTTCGTACCACTTTAGCGTCATCTTCCCCGCCGCCAAGCCGCGTCCAGATCGGTGGTAAATTTTACTGCAAGGTCATGACGACAATCGAACGCGCTGCAGCCCGATCGTAGTCGAGTGCATCTGAGCTCAACTTCGCGTTGCGCCGATGCGGTTGTCTCGCCATGAGCTTCACGCATTCGTAGCGGGAACTGGAGCCAGTGCTTGGAAGCGAAATGTCTCCACGACGTCATTGTGAGCGAAGCATCCAGTCTGTCTCCACAGAAGGACTCTGGATTGCTTCGGCGCAAGGGCGCCTCGCAATGACGAGCGTCCGGCAGCTGATGCCCAGTCTAAGGTGTGGTCGCGGCCGAGCCGCCGGCAACGCGGAGCGTTGTGCGGTGGCGCCGAGCCGGGACCCATAGCCACCGAACGTCGTGTGATGGGCACTGCCAGTTCGGATCAATTGTCAGATCACGCGGTATGGTCCCGGCGTGTGCCCGGGACGATGGCGGAGCTTGTTGTCGCGATGCGGCCTTTACCGCTCGCTATCGATGGCGAAAATCTGTGTTGTCGTCCCGGCCAAGCGGCCGGCGGCGGAGTGTTTGGTGCGCACCAGACCGTACGCCAAGGAACGAATTTCGCAAAGCTCGTCAAACTGATTTGGCTGTCCAGTCCCTGTTTAAAAAAATATTCTTCTTTCGTTTTATCAGAAAGTGTGGTTGTCTGTCGCCATCCCGCCTCGTGAAGAGGGGCGTACGCGTCGTCACGATACGTGAGGTGGGGAGCGGTGGCTGCGAACGGCAGTGCGCGACGAGCGCTGTCGTCGCAGACGTCAAATCGTGTGGTCCTGGCGCCCCGACGCTGGCGCTAAACCCTCGGGTGATGATGATCCCTTGGGCGACGGTGGCTAACAAGCCGGTACACCGGGGAGCAACTGTATTTTTTATGAACCGGTGATCGGCCGGGTTCAAGGCTGGCGCGGACGCGCGCCACCGCCTCCGGCGGCTTCGGCCTTGAGCCCGTCCGCTCACCGGTTCTTGTGTCTGGCATGCGCTCGGTCGGAGACCGAGCGGCTATCAGGCGCTCGATCCGCTCACGACGTGGTGCGCCGGATTCCACTTCTGGCGGCGCTCGATCATGACGTTGAGAATGCAGATCAGCTTGCGCATGCAGGCGGTCAGCGCGACCTTCTTCAATTTGCCCCTGGCGAGCAGGCGCTCGTAGAAGGCCTTCAGGACTGGATTGTAGCGCGTCGCCGCTCCCATGCAGGCCATGTACAGCGTGTTGCGCGTCCTGCGGCGTCCGCCCTTGACGTGCCGCTCTCCGCGACGTCGGCCACTGTCATCATCGTAAGGCGCAACACCCAGCAGCGCCGTGACGGCTTTGTCGCTGGCGCGGCCGAGCTCGGGCATGGTGGCGATGAGCGTGGCACACGTCGTGCGGCCGATGCCCGGAACGCTTTCGATGATCTCGGCGAGTTCGGCAAAATGCGGCGTGCTGTCGATCAAGGCGGATATCTCGGCCTCGAGCTTGATCAACTCGGTGCTGATCGTCTTGGCGATTCGCGTGTGCAGACGCCGCACTGCCGCGGGCAATTCATGCTCGCCCTGGTTCGTCAGTCTGGTCAGCATGTCTTTCGTTGCCTGGCGCGCATTGACCATCTGCTGAAGCTTCTCTCGGGCCGCATCGTAGGCCTGGCCCGTAGCTTCATTGAAGGTCTCGGCGAACCAGGCGATCGTGTCCGCATCGATGCTGTCGTTCTTGGCGAGGCGCCCAGCCGATTGAGCGAAGCTCCGCACCCGCCTTGGGTCGACGATACGAACGTCGATCTTGGCGGTCCGCGCCACCTTGGCCCACTCCCGTTCATAGCCGCCGCTGGCCTCCATCACGACCTTGGCGATCTTGTGCCGGCGCAGCCACGCCACGAACCCGCGCCGGCCTTCCTCCGTACTTGCAAACATCTGCTTGGACCCAAGCGCTCGGGTACAAGCATCGACCTTATCCTTGGCGACATCGACACCCGCGACAACGAGATCTTTCTGTGCCATCATCCAGCTCCCTTCCTTGCTCGGTGCGGGCTCGAAGCCCGTGCAACTGTTCGGGTTGAAGGAAGACACCGGACCTGTCCCACGCTCCCCGACAGGCTGTAGGCCTTTGAGCGCGATCGGGCTCAGATCCAGCGACGGGCGGTTGGTCAGAGCCGCCCGTTCGCACATTCTGCCAGATTTCGAAGACACAAGAGCGCGACATAAGCGTGAAGACCATCGCGCAGGGAGGGCCGGGTCGTTCCGGCTGTACCTGTGGTTCCTGCCCCGTGCATTTCTTTCGCACGGGGGCCACGGGCCTCAGCCGAGGCCCGGCCTTCCCTGCGCCCTCTCGTTTGATGGAGGGCGAACGAGATGCATCACCCGGGCCGATCGCGCCGCGGGAACGCACTGGCACGTCTTCTTGCGACCAACGAAATGATCGAAAATGTCGGTGCAAGTCAGAGCGCGTGAGTTCGACTTGACGGATGCGCTCGACGAAT
>JBARNF010000299.1:0-1622 GCA_049802835.1 Bradyrhizobium sp. | reverse complement strand
ACCGTCACCATCGCCGCGCCGCTTCACGCATTCTATCGCAACAGTTACGGCTATGAGGAAGGACGAACGTTCTACCGTCAAGTCGCATGGGAAACGACGCGCCAATGGCGCGAATTGACCGGAGTGCAGCTCGAACACGTCAGCGGCACCGAAAGCCTGGCCTTTGCGACCGCATTCTACAGTGCCGATCATCCGCTTTACGGGCTGCCCGCGTTGTCCTCTCAACCTGTCGCGAACGGGGCGATCGCGGATCACGGCTGGGTTTCGCTCTGCTTCCGTGAACAGGCCGCTTGTATCGACGCGGCGGAGGCAATGGCCGTTGTGTCGGGGAATTACGTCAGGCGAGAGTTCACGGTGCAGTCGCGGCTGTTCGGACTGGCCGGACTGCCGCGAACAGTCATCGCATTTCTCGTGTCACCTGCGATAGGCAGCCGCGGGAGCAGTCGCCGTTCGCCTTGAGCCCATGGCGCTGCGAGTCGTCGGAAGTCCCGCGCCTGCGATAAGAGGCCCGCGCCTGCTTCGCCTTCGAACAGTGGATTGAACGATCGACGTCCGCCGCGGCACACGACCATTACGGGTGATGCGCTCAAGAACAACCCATGTAGCAACGGGGCAACATCTCATACATGTTTCATTGTTGCTCGACGTTTCCACAAACGCACGCAATGTTTCAGATGATACGTCTCGCTGAAATGGTTGCGTGAGCGGGGATGGGGATGAGATTGCAAGTCGGACAGGACGCCGGCGTGTTGCGTGAAGTGAGTACGCGTTACAACCGGCGTCGCTATGAGAGCAGCGTCTCGGTGCTTGCCCTTGGACTTGCGGTCCTGGCGCTCGGGAGCGGGACGGCCAGCGCCGATTGTACGCCGGCCGCCGCCAGCAATGTGGCCGCCGCCTGCACCGGCTCCACCACCAACCAGGGCGCGGGCGCCCCCGGCACGAGCGGCAGCACCTTCGGTTACGGCACCGGTGTCGAGACGGGAATTGCCGTGAGCGTCGCGGCCGGAGCCACGTTGGCCGGCTCGGATGCTGGGCTCAACATCCATGACGGAAGCATCCTCAACGCCGGAGCCATTACCGGCACCGGCTGGAACGGCGTTCAGGGCTACAATCTGGCAATCGCGAATGCGGCCGGTGCCACCATCACCGGACGCAACAGCGGCATCGAGGGCTATTCGTCCTTCGCGATCGTCAATTCCGGTACCATTTCCGGCGCGTCGGGCTTCATCAGTCCTTTCGGCTCGGGGACCATCACCAACCTCGCCGGAGGCGTCATCAGCGGGACGAATGGGGGCATCGCCGGCGGCAACGGCGTTATTATCGTTCTCAACTCGGGCACGGTCAGCAGCAGCTTAGGAGGCGGCGTCTTCCTGGGCAGCAATTCGCTGCTCTACAATGACGGCATGATCAGCGGCGGCGCCTATGGCGTCTCCAGCTCCGGCTCATCGATCGTCAATGCCGGAACGATCAATGGCGGGATCAGCTTCTTTGGCCCTCATAACACGCTGACGCTCACACCGGGCTCGGTCATCAACGGCCTGGTTGGCGGAAGCACCGACAACGCACTGCAGCTTGGCGGCAATGGCAGCGGCACCTTCGACATCTCGCAGCTTGGCGCGGCC
>JBARNF010000298.1:0-2843 GCA_049802835.1 Bradyrhizobium sp. | reverse complement strand
AGCGTGGTCACGTCCGAATCGTCGGGCGGACAGCGCAGCGCATCCATCGCCTGGTCGACCTTGCTGTCGAGATCCCACAGGCCCTGCGCCTCGATCTCGTCCTGCAGCTTGGTCATCTCGTCGGCGGTTTCCTCCGAGTAGTTCATCGCCAGCTCGTTGTAGCGATCGAGAATCGTCTTCTGCTTGGCGACGCCGAGCATGACATTCTCGCGCACCGTGAGCTTGGGATCGAGCTGCGGCTCCTGCTCGAGATAGCCGACGCGGGCTCCCTCCGCGACCCAACCCTCGCCGGGGTAGTCCTTGTCGATGCCGGCCATGATCTTGAGCAGGGTCGACTTGCCGGAGCCGTTGACACCGAGCACACCGATCTTGGCGTCCGGGTAGAACGACAGATGGATGTTATCGAGCACCTTGCGGGTCGGGTAGGTCTTGGACAGACCCTGCATGAAGTAGACGAACTGGCGCGCCATCGCGTGTCCCTTGGAATCGTGCTGAATTTTCGGAAAATGGTTGCCGCTGATGTAGCCGCGCGGTCTCCAAAGGGCAACCGGCGAGGCTCTCTTTGACCGGGACAATTGCCGCAACCAGGACGGTCGAAGCGTCCTCGTGCCGGGCGAGCCGCCCACGGACGATTACGGGTCCAACAGGATGTGTGCGGCTGATCACGACAATTGCAACCATCTTTTAATTAATTCGGCGGGACACTCGGTCTCGGCCCGCAAGAACCGCGCGCCCAAGCGGCGACAAGCCGAACCGACAACAGCGAGAGCCCGTCATGGCAACCCTTACGTCAGCCTCCCTGCCCGCTTCGGCCACGGAACGCCGAGACCGATCCGGCATCGTCGACGACATCCGGAGCTTCTGGCGTGAATTCGTCACGCGGGCCTTCAACCCGTACCGGCCGGAATTGCATTACATGCGCGGTCCTGGGCCAGCTTGGCACGCCAAATACGGCAGCGACGCCGCGTTCCGCCTCAAGACTCGCCTGGATTGATCCCGGCGCCGTCCCGACTGTGATCTGACGACGCCTTGCGCGTCCTGCGCTTTGTGCGCAAGCATGGCTCCATTCCTGACGGCGTTCACCGCTGGCGCCGTCTCCCGACGAATGGACCTTTCCAATGACGCGGCTGCGCTGTGCAATCCTCGACGATTATTACGATACGGCCCTGTCGCTGGCCGATTGGCCGCGGCTGGCGGACAGAGTGGATGTGACCACCTTCACACAGCCGTTCTCGACCGAAGAGGCCGCCGCCAGCGCGCTGGCGGATATCGACATCGTCTGCGCCATGCGTGAGCGGACGCCGTTTCCGCGCGCCCTGATCGAACGGCTACCGAAGCTGAAGCTCCTGATCACCTCCGGCATGCGCAATGCCGCGATCGACATGGAGGCCGCCAAGGCGCGCGGCATCGTGGTCTGCGGCACGCAGTATGGCCGCGATCCGACCGCGCCGCTGACCATGGGGCTGATCCTGGAACTGACCCGCAAGATCGGCCAGGAGAATGCCCGCATGCATGCCGGCCAGCCCTGGCAGGCGCTGGGCGGCGTCGAGATCGAAGGCAAGACACTGGGCGTGATCGGACTCGGCAAGCTCGGCAGCAAGGTCGCAGGGCTTGCCAAGGCGTTCGGCATGAACGTGATCGCCTGGAGCCCGAACCTGACGGCGGAGCGCTGCAAGGACGCCGGTGTCGGCTACGCCACCAAGGACGAACTGTTTGCGACCGCTGATGTCATCACCGTCCACGTCGTGCTCAGCGACCGCTCACGCGGGCTGGTGGGCGCTGCCGACATCGCGCGGATGAAGCCGACCGCCTACCTCGTCAACACCTCGCGTGCGCCGATCATCGACGAGGCCGCGCTGCTGCAGGCGCTGCGCGAGAAGCGGATCGCCGGTGCCGCGCTCGACGTATTCCCGGTCGAACCGCTTCCGGTCGACCACCCGCTCCGCGGGCTCGACAACGTCGTGCTCACACCGCATCTCGGCTACGTCTCCGAGGAGAGTTTCCGCGCCCATTACGGGCAGATGGTCGACGGCATCGCTGCGTGGCTCGGCGGGACGGAACCACCGCGCCGGCTGGCCTGAAACCAGCGGCAACGGTCGCTCAGATACGAAAACACCCTCCGCAAGGAGGGTGTTTTGCTCGTGATCGAAGCTGTCTCAGCGGATGGTCACCGGCGGCGGCAGCGGCTGCATCGTCGCCGGCTGGGTGCCAGGCACGGCGGCCTGGGCCTGAACCGGCGCCTGCGCCTGTCCTGCGGCGGCAGCCGCCATGTTCTTGGCCGAGCCCGGTGCCGAGCCGCCCGGCATCACGACCACCCGGGTGCCGACCTTGACGCGCTCGAACAGATCCGAGACGTCGTCGTTCAGCATGCCGATGCAGCCGGACGAGACGAACTTGCCGATCGTCGACGGCTGGTTGGTGCCGTGGATGCGGTACACGGTCGAACCGAGATACATCGCGCGGGCGCCGAGCGGATTGCCCGGACCACCGGCCATGAAGCGCGGCAGGTAGGGCTGGCGCTCGATCATCTCGCTCGGCGGGTACCAGTCCGGCCACTCGGTCTTCTTGGTGATCTTCTGCACGCCGGTCCAGGTGAACCCTTCACGGCCGACGCGGACGCCGTAACGCATCGCGCGCCCGTTCCCAAGCACCAGATAGAGATAGGTATTGGGCGTATCGACAACGATCGTCCCCGCCGGCTCCTTGGTGACGAAGTCGACCTCCTGGCGGCGCAGGTTCGCCGGCAGCGGCGCTGGCGCCGCATCCGGTTGCTCTTCGGGCGGAAGCGCGGCCACCGTCATCGGCCGGTCGCCGGTCGGCGGCTGCGCGGCACCCGTTACGGC
>JBARNF010000297.1:0-19602 GCA_049802835.1 Bradyrhizobium sp. | reverse complement strand
CGGCGGCCAAGGCCGCTTAACCCGGTCACCTCCGGCTGCCGGTTCCGGCACCGCTGTTTTCAATTTGCCTCAAAGCTGGCATTCTCGTCTCCCTTGGAGATGGGGACGTCATGACGAAAGCTGTGCTGGGCATTATCGGCGGCTCGGGCATCTATGATCTGCCGGGATTGGAAGATGCCCGCGAAGAGGTGATCGCAAGCCCCTGGGGAGAACCTTCGGCGCCACTGCGCCGCGGAGCCATCGCAGGGCTGCCGATCGTGTTCCTGCCGCGCCACGACAAGGGACATCGGCTGTCGCCGTCCGACATCAATTATCGCGCCAATATCGACGTGCTGAAGCGCGCCGGGGTCACGGATCTGATCTCGTTGTCGGCCTGCGGGTCGTTCAAGGAGGAGCTGCCTCCGGGCACCTTCGTGCTGGTCGACCAGTTCGTCGACCGCACCTACAAGCGCGAGAGCTCGTTCTTCGGCAGGGGATGCGTGGCCCACGTCTCGATGGCTCATCCGGTGTCACCGCGGCTGCGCATTCATCTGGCTGCGGCGGCCGAGGCCGAAGGTCTCGCGATCGCGCGCGGCGGCACCTATGTCTGCATGGAGGGGCCGCAATTCTCGACCTACGCCGAGAGCATGACCTACAAGACGGCAGGCTATTCGGTGATCGGCATGACCAACATGCCCGAGGCCAAGCTCGCCCGCGAAGCCGAGATCTGCTACGCGACGGTCGCCATGGTGACCGACTTCGACTGCTGGCATCCGGACCATGACGCGGTCACCGTGCAGGACATCATCCGCGTGCTCACGACCAACGCCGACAAGGCCAAGGCGTTGGTGGCGCGGCTCGCGTGTGAATTTCCGCGCGAGCACGAGCCGTGCCCGATCGGCTCCGATCGCGCGCTCGACACCGCACTGATCACGGCGCCCGAGGCGCGCGATCCCGAACTTCTGAAGAAGCTCGACGCGGTCGCGGGCCGCATCCTGCGCAGCTGATTTGAGGACGGACGGATGAAGGTCGACGGCAAGCATTACCGCAGCATCTGGCTCGATGCCGACGGCTGGTCGGTCTGTGCGATCGATCAGCGGCGGCTGCCCCATGAGTTCGTTGTGGCAAAGATCACCACCTGCAAGGAGGCGGCGGACGCAATCCGCGCCATGCTGGTGCGCGGCGCGCCCTTGATCGGCGCCACGGCTGCCTTCGGCATGGCGCTCGGCATGCGTGACGACCGCTCCGATCCAGGCATCGACCGCGCCTATGAGATGCTGATCGCGACACGTCCGACCGCGATCAATCTCAAATGGGCGCTCGACACGATGAGCACCATGCTGCGCCGACTGGCTCCGTCCGAACGGCGCGACGCGGCCTATTCGCGCGCGGTCGACATCGCCGGCGAAGACGTCACGATCAACCAGGGCATTGCAAGCCATGGACTTGCACTGATCGAGGCGGCGGCGGCGCGCAAACAGCCGGGCGAGCCGGTCAACGTCCTGACCCACTGCAATGCCGGCTGGCTCGCGACCGTCGACTGGGGCACCGCCACCGCGCCGATCTATCTCGCGCATGATCGCGGCATTCCGATCCATGTCTGGGTCGACGAGACGCGGCCGCGCAACCAGGGCGCCTCGCTCACCGCCTGGGAGCTCGGCCACCACGGCGTCGCGCATACAGTCATCCCCGACAACACCGGCGGCCACCTCATGCAGCACGGCATGGTCGATCTCGCCATCGTCGGCACCGACCGCGTCGCCGCCAATGGCGACGTCTGTAACAAGATCGGCACCTATCTGAAGGCGCTCGCGGCGCACGACAACGGCGTGCCGTTCTATGTCGCGCTGCCATCGCCGACGATCGATTTCGCCGTTGCCGATGGACGGCAGATCCCGATCGAGCAGCGCAGTGCGCAGGAGGTCACCGAGATGACCGGCCGCACTTCAGACGGGCGTATCGAGACCGTGCGCATCGTGCCGCCCGGCTCGCCGGTGGCGAATTACGGCTTCGATGTCACGCCGGCGCGGCTGGTGACCGGGCTGATCACCGAGCGCGGCGTACTGCAGGCCGACGGCGCGGCGCTGGCGGCGGTATTTCCGGAACGGGCGAAGCCGACGAACTATTAGGCGTATCGCTGTCATTGCGAACGAAGCGACGCAATCCTGCGTCGCGCAAAAAACCTGGATTGCTTCGGCGCAAAGGCGCCTCGCAATGAGGGCTAGCTCAAGGTCAATCCCGTCGCCGCCTCCAGCTCGGCAATCGCCTGCGACGCACTGACCACCTTGATCGTCGTCATGCCCATCTCGCGTGCCGGCTTCAGATTGACGCCGAGATCGTCGAGATAGACGCAGTCCGATGGGCTCACGCCGAGCGTCTCGATCATCATCTGGTAGATCCGCGGGTCGGGTTTGCGCAAACCGATCTTGGCCGACTCGATGACGTGATCGAACAGCGCCATCACCTCCGCGACGTAGAACGAGCGGCCGCCCTGGCTGCCGATCGCATTGGCCGGCAGGTTGTTGGTGATGCAGCCGGTCTTGCACTCCGCCTTGATGCGCTTGAGCGCCTCGACCATGTCGGGGCGAAGATCGCCGGCGAGCAGCGGCAGCACCTCGCGCCCGCGGACCTTGGCGCCGCCGAGCGCCAGCGACTCCTCGGCGAACAGCCGGTCGAACGTGTCGAGGTCGATCTCGGCACGCTCGAATTTCGCCCAGGCGTTCTCCAGGTGGTTGGCGGCATTGGTGTTGCGGATGATGTCGGCGGGATAGCCGCGCTCCCTCTCGAAGCGGGCGAATGCCTCGAAGGGAGACGTCGTCATCACGCCACCGAAATCAAAGATCACCGCCTCGACCATGCCCGTCCCGTCCTCGCTCGATCCCTGGATGACCGCTAGCATGGGACGCCGCACTTGGCGATATCGGCGGCAGCCGCTATTGCTGCCGCGATGAAGCTGTCTGTTGCGATCATTGCTGCCGCGGGTCTGCTGTTCTCGCCGGCCTCTGCTATCGTCGGTAACGCGCCTGCCCTGAACGACGGCGCCGGCCGCTCGGTCGTCACGATCGTAGGCTCGCGCGGCAATTTCTGCAGCGGTGCGTTGATCGCCCCGAAGCTGGTGCTGACGGCCGGTCATTGCGTGCAGCCCGGTGTCGATTACCGCATCGTGGAATACGACCGTGACCACAAGCCGGTCCTCAAGACGGTGCGGCGCGTAGCTGTGCATCCTGGCTTCAGCATCCAGGCCATCCTGGCGCATCGCGCCACCGCCGATGTCGCGCTGCTGGAGTTGGAGGCACCAGCCAGGGATCGCGCGCCGGCCGCGCTCGGCGTGCCGCAAACACCCCTTGCAGCGGGCAATGGCTTCATGGTCGCAGGGATCGGCGTCGCCATCCCGGGCGACGGCAAGAGCGGCGGCGTGGTCCGCGCGGCGTCGCTGGTGGCGACGGGAAAGCCGGGCACGCTGCAGATCCGGCTCGTCGATCCCGCGACCTCAGGCGCAAGACCGGGACTTGGCGGATGCACCGGCGATTCCGGCGGGCCTGCATTCGAGACGCAGGCGCAAGGGCAGATCCTGATCGGCGTGATCTCGTGGTCGACCGGTCCCAATCTCGCCGACGGTTGCGGCGGCATGACCGGCGTCACGCCGCTCACGCTCTACCGTGATTGGGTCGTGCAGACTGCACGGCAATGGGGCATGCCGCTCGGTGGAAATTGACGGCATCGCGTTCATGAGGCCGTGCGTCGCGATGGGTTGACCGTCGTCGTGATCGGGTTCAGCCTGTCACGCGAGGAAACAACAACATCAAGACGACATCCCAAGGACTCCCATGAACGTCATCGCGCCCATCCGGGAGGCTGCGTCTTCCCGTGCGACCGAGCATTTCGACGTGCTGATCGTCGGCGCCGGCATCTCCGGCATCGGCAGCGCCTATCAACTTACCAAGGGTCTGCCCGACACAGGTTTCGTCATTCTGGAAAGTCAGGAGAGTTTCGGCGGCACATGGCGAACGCATCGCTATCCCGGCATCCGCTCCGACAGCGACCTGCACACCTTCGGCTACAGCTTCAAGCCGTGGGTCGGTCCGCCGATCGCAAGTGCCGAGGAGATCCTCAAATACATGGGCGACGTGATCGAGGAAAACGATCTCGGCCGCCATATCCGCTACGGCCATCGCATCGTCTCAGCGAGCTGGTCGAGCGCCACCAATCTCTGGACCGTCCATGCCGTCAAAGGTCCGGCCGAAGAGCCCGTGACGTTCACGGCCAATTTCCTGTGGATGTGCCAGGGCTACTACCGCCACTCCAAGGGCTATACGCCGGAGTGGCCCGACATGGCCAAGTTCAAGGGCCGCATCGTGCATCCGCAAGTGTGGCCCGAGGATCTCGATTTCACCGGCAAGCAGGTCGTGGTCATCGGCTCCGGGGCGACCGCCGCAACCATTCTGCCGTCGATCGCGGGCAAATGCGCGCATGTCACGATGCTGCAGCGCTCGCCGACCTACTTCCGCATCGGCCGCAATGCGATCGAGCTGGCCGAGGAACTGCGCCGCTTGCAGATCAAGGAAGAATGGATCCACGAAATCGTCCGGCGCAAGATCCTGTTCGAGCAGGATTGGTTCACCAAGCGCTGCTTGTCGGAGCCGGAGCAGGTCAAGAAGGAGTTGATCGGACAGATCAGCGCAATCGTAGGTCCCGAATACGCCGCCAGGCATTTCACACCGACCTATCGCCCCTGGCGGCAGCGCATCGCCTTCGTGCCGGACGCCGATCTGTTCGAAGGCATCAAGAGCGGCAAAGCGTCGGTCGTCACCGATGAGATCGAGCGCTTCACGGAAAACGGCATCAAGCTGAAGTCAGGCGACGAGCTCAAAGCCGACATCATCGTGACGGCCACCGGGTTCGACCTCTGCGTACTCGGCGACATCGCTTTCTCGGTCGACGGCAAGCCGCTCGACTTCGCCGATACCGTGACCTATCGCGGCATGATGTTCACGGGCGTGCCGAACATGGCCTGGGTGTTCGGCTATTTCCGCGCCAGCTGGACGTTGCGAACGGACTTGGTTGCGGATTTCGTTTGCCGCCTGCTGACGCACATGAAGAAGAAGGGCGTCCGGAAAGTCGTGCCATCGCTGCGTCCCGAAGACCACAACATGCCGCTGCTGCCGTGGATCGATCCGGAGAACTTCAATCCGGGCTACATGATGCGCAACATGCATCTATTGCCCAAACGCGGCGACAAGCCGGAATGGCAGCATAGCCAGGATTACTGGAGCGAGAAGGACCAGATCCCCGCGATCGACCTGGACGATCCGGCGTTCGTGTATGGATGATGATCAGAGTGCAGCAATGCCATCGCGCAGGTGACGGGCAAGCCCTGAAATGAACAACCGGCCCGCCAGCGTCAGCGACTTGCGTGAGGGATAGAGCGCGTAGATGGTCACGGCCGGCGGAGCCCATTCCGGCAAAGGCAGAGCTAGTCGTCCTTCGCGCAAATCGGCATCGCAGAGCGCCACAGGCAGTCGCGCCAGACCCAGGCCACTGAGGGTGGCCTGACGGATGACGTTCAGATTGTTGGCGCTGAAGCGAAGGTTGACACTCAAGTCGTTGGCGTCACCCGCCCTGGTCAGGAGACGCCAGCGGGATGTGAAACTGTCGGCGGCCCAGCCGATGCCTGGTGCATTTTCGAGGTCGCAAGGGGCCTCGATCGGACCGAGACCATCCAGGAAATCCGGGGCGGCGACGAGCCGATAGTCCGCACTGACGAGCTTCTGGCGCACCAAGTCGGAGTCGGTCATGATGTCTTCGCGCGCCGGATGGATTGCGAGATCGTAGTCTCCGATCAGCGGATTGAAGGCGCCGATCGAACTGTCGAGCGTGACTCGTACGTCGGGATTGGCAATCGAAAATCCGATCGCGAAATCCGATACGAGCCTTTCGGTCAGCACGGCGGGACATGAAATCCGAAGCGCCCCGGTTGGGCGGCTCACGGACTCGTCGACCAGCGACTTGATAGATTCGAGTTCGTCCTTGATCTTCTCGCTGCGTTCGTAGATTGCGAGTCCGATCTCAGTGACCGAGAAGTTGCGCGGTCCGCGATAGAGAAGATGGACACCGAGTTCCTTTTCGAGATCGCCGATGCGGCGACTGAGGCTGGACTTCGGGATGCCCGTCTTGCGGCTCGCAGCGGACAGGCTGCCCGCCCTGACGATTTCGACCAGAAGCGTGAGATCGTCGACGATTCCCATCCGCGCGCATCAACCTATGGGTTCGACCTGGGCACCTCCCGTGCCCGGAGCCGCGCCGTTCCTGAGGCGCGAGGGGCTCCAGGCAGCAAAAGCTCGTGATTTGAGCCAATAATCATCCGGTCTGCAAGCGAAGAGGTTGCCGCCGCGTGCGAGGCGATCGGGATGATGCGATGCATCGTTCCAACCGTGGCACGGTTCGTTCCATTCGTGCGCCTAGACCGCGATCCTCGGGTCCTGTTCAACGGCTGCGTTACTTGAGCTCCTTTGCCAAGCTCCAAGCTTCTCTTGGTTGGTAGAATGATGCAGTCAAAACACAACGCTGAAGCGCTGATCGAACTCGGATATGGGGTCGTCAGAGGTCGTCATTGCGAAGGAAGCACGACCTGGTATTCGATTCCGTTCGCCGCCGCTCCGATTGGCGAACTGCGATTCGCCCCACCCGAACCGCCGCTCCGGCTGACTGGCGTTCTCGATTGTTCGAGCCCTGGCGCGGTGGCGCCGCAGACGCCGTCGCGGCTACGCGGCGTCATGGGGGATTTCTCCGCACCGCAGGACGAAGATTGCCTGACGGTGACGGTCACCGTGCCCGATGGCGGTCGCGCGCGAAAGCCCGTTCTGGTCTGGCTGCACGGCGGTGCCTTCATGACCGGCGGCGCTCCAATCTCCTGGTACGCAGGGGACAGGCTGGCGTGCGAGGGCGATATCGTCGTGGTCGGCGTGAACTATCGGCTTGGCGCGCTCGGCTTCCTCTGTCATCCCGAAGTGGCGTCCGGGAACATGGCGCTGCTCGACCAGCAAGCGGCTCTGCGGTGGGTGCGCGATCATATCGCCTCGTTCGGCGGCGATCCCGGATCCGTGACTGTTTGTGGTCAATCGGCTGGTGCAGCATCGATTGCACATCTTCTCGCGATGCCCGATGCCGGCGGCTTGTTCCAGCGCTACATTCTTCAGAGCGCGCCGCTCGGACTCGCGCCACTGCCGCTGGCCGAGGCCGTGGAGAACGCAGAGGTCCTGTTCGACGAACTGTCCCTCGGGGCAGGCAATCGCAGGCGGCAGATGCAGGAAATGCAGCCAGAGCGGATTCTTGCCGCGCAAGGGGCGACCTTGCTCAGGCGTGCCAGAGCGCTCGATCTAAAGCCGGGCGAACAGTATCTGCCATTCCGGCCCGTCGCCGACGGCGTTATCCTGCCGGCGGCCGGTGCCTCGGCGCATGCGGCTGCGGCAGGACTCAAGGATGTCCTGATCGGATGGACGCGCGAGGAATATGCCAGCTTCGCAGCGTTCGATCCGCGTGTTCAGAACCTGGAGAAAGCGCCGCTTCCCGGAGCTGTCGCGGACAAATTGCTCGCGCGACGCCCTGGGGCGAGTGCTGCCGATCTCGTCAGCGATTACCACTCCGAGATCATGTTCGTGCAATCCTCGATCGAATGGGCCGGCCGCGCCGCGGACGCCGCTCGTCGGGTGTTCGTGTATCGCTTCGATTGGCAGTCGCCGAACGCGATGCTCGGCTCGTGCCATTGTATCGAACTGCCGTTCGTGTTCGGGACGTGGGTTTCGTTTGCCGATGCACCCATGATCGAGCGAGCGGACATTGCCCGCATCTCTCGGATCGGCGCGCAGATGCGCCGTGCCTGGCTTCAGTTCGTCAATGCCGGATCGCCAAACGGCCAGGGCCTGCCGTACTGGCCAGCTTTCAACCGAGCCCGGCCCGCCATGATGAGGATCAGCGAGGTGTTCGAACTCGCTGAGGCAGCCTCCTCCTTCAGCCACGCCGGATAGCTCACTCCGCCTGTTCATCGGTCAGCGCCTGCGTTCGCTCCATGGCGAACGCAGGTGCTTGCGTTGCGGCCGAGGCGCTGCGTTTCAGAATCGGGACAATCCGTTCCATTCTTGCTGCCTCGACAATCTCTGTCCGCTGTCTGTTCATTTGGTCCGCAAGATCAAATGATGGTGAGGCGGCGCCTTGACGAGACACATCGAAAGCCAGAGCTGCGGCCTGAGCGCTGATACCTTCACTGGTGACGAGCCCGCATCGAAGCCGGCCGCAGGTGTCGTTGGACCGGATCAGCGTGTATCGGGCGCATTTGGTTTGACGCTCGCATTGTGCTTCTGCGCCATCGTGCTCGATGGTCTGGATACCGGATCGATCGGTGTCGCCGGTCCTGCCATCGCGGCCCACTTCAACGTCGGCTCTGCGTCGCTCACGCTGCCGTTCGTGTCGACCAGCATTGGCGCTGTCATTGGCTATGTCTCGTCCGGATTCATCGCGAGCCGGCTCGGCGATCGTCGCGTCTTGAGCGCAAGCGTGTTCGCTTTCGGCTGTCTATCGCTGATCACGCCGCATGCGCCGACGCTCACGATGCTGTCTCTCCTCCGCCTGATCACGGCGATCGGACTCGGCGCGGCGCTGCCCTGCGCCATCGCCATTGCGGCAGCTCAGGCGCCGCCTCGGCTCCGCGCCTCGGCGACGATCCTCGTCGGCGCCGGACTTGCCGCGGGTGGCGCTCTTGGCGGCGTGCTCGGCGGCGTGCTGACGAAGACCTATGGTTGGGAATGGCTGTTCTATGTCGGCGGCGTGCTTCCCCTGATCCTGGCGCTCGCACTGGTCAGTTGGCTTCCGAAAGGGCCCGCGCAGGCGCCCCGTCTTGGGACCGAAGCGTTTCGGCGGGCAGGCTATTTGGCCCAGGCCAAGAGCCTGCTCGCGGATGGCCTCGCTGTCGGTACGTTGGCCCTGTGGGCGTTCTCCTTCCTGATCTTCCTCGATGCCTATGCGCTGATCTTCTGGCTGCCGACCTTGCTGATCGGCTTCGGCCTTTCTCCTGCACAGGCTCAGTTCGGTGCCGGCTTTTTTTCGTCTGGCGGCCTGCTCGCCAACCTCCTCGTCATCGCGATCGTCAGCCGCCTCGCGGTTCCGCGTGTGATGCTGATCGCTGTCGTGCTCGCGACGATCTGCGCGGCCGGCTTGGCGATGCAGGGTGCTCCGTCGATCGGGCTGTTCGTCCTGATCGGCGGCACCGGAGCGGGCTTGATCGCCTGTAGCGTCGGACAGGCTGCTCTCGCCGTCTCGATGTACCCGGAGGCGCTCCGCATCAATGGAGTCGGATTTTCTGCGGCTTCCGGGCGGCTCGGATCCATTCTCGGCCCGGCCATCGCCGGCGCGCTGGTGTCCTCGGGCTACACGCCGCAGTCGATCGTCCTCACGTCGAGCGTACCCTTGCTCGCCGCAACTGCAGTTGTCCTGTTGTTGCTGAAATCGGTCCCTCGCAGCGTCGCGCGGGAACAGACTTTCGAGTCCGGGACTCCTGGGAATCACGAGCGCGTGCTCGGACGGGAATGAGCTGAGTCGTCACAGTAAGAGGAAAGGGAACTTCGATGGGTTGGGGATTTCGGGAAACGTTGCTGGGTATCGCCGCCGCAGCGGCGGCGTCGCTGCCTGCCGCGGCCTACGAGTTCGGTTCGCCGGGCCTCGAGCAGAAGCCAGGCATCGTACTCGGCGGATCGAGTGCAGGTGCGCCGCCGGCCGGCATCTACATGTTTCAGCAG
Organism: Bradyrhizobium sp.; assembly: GCA_049802835.1. GTDB lineage: Bacteria > Pseudomonadota > Alphaproteobacteria > Rhizobiales > Xanthobacteraceae > Bradyrhizobium. The sequence goes on along the minus strand of JBARNF010000297.1, from coordinate 9,835 downwards.
TTCTTTACTTATCAGGCGAAGATCACCGGATCCGGGGCGCCTCCCGGCGATACGCCGGTTCGGCTGAACTCGTCGAGCACCGGCCTTCTGTTCGTACCTGGCTGGACGTTCTTAGGTGCGAACTACGATGCGGTCATCGTCCAGCCGGTCTCCAGCCTCGGCATCGGTGCCCCCATCAATTCCAACTATTTCGGGCTTCACAATACGCTGATCATCCCGGCCGAACTGAGCTGGAAGCTCGGTGACAGTGGCTTGTTCCTCAAATCGGGCCTCGGCATCTATGCGCCGGACGGCTCGATCTCAGGACCTGCCGGATTGAGCGGCGCTGGTCACCCCTGGTGGACGTTCATTCCGAGCCTCTACGTCTCCTACCTGAAGGATGGCTGGAACCTGACGACCGGCGTGTTCCTGGAGATGAACACGAAGAACACGGTGACCGGCTATCAGAGCGGCGACATTCTGCACGCCGAATTCGTCGCCACCAAGCGGATCGGGAAGTGGACGGTCGGGCCCGTCGGCTACTATTACGGTCAGGTCACCGACGACAAATCCAGCGCCTTCTACCGTAACGCGATCAACGTCAATCGCTACAATGTCTGGGCCGCTGGCGGCTTGGTCGGTTACGACTTCGGGCCGGTAGCGGTAAATGTCTGGGCGTTGAAGGACGCTCATGCCGACTCGTCGGGGAGCCTGCCGGTTGCTGGACGCACCAGCATCACCACCGGCTTCAGCGTCTTCGCCGGCATGAGCTTCCGAATCTGGTCTCCCGATGACGGGCAGGCGCCGACCACGCCGAAGAAGCTGGTCATCAAATGACGAAGCGCTGCCGGCAGCATGGTGCTCTCCGTCAGGAGCGTGCTGCTGAGCCGCCGGTTGAGGCGGCGTGAGCCGAAGGGCTCATGCCACCGTCGACGACAATATCAGCCGGTGTCGGCCGTCACGTCTCCCGCCGCGTCACGCCGGTTGCGACGGCAGCCGCCGCGGTGCGGTTCTCGACGCCGAGCTTGGCGTAGATCTGCTCGAGGTGCTTGTCGACGGTGCGCGGGCTCAGTCCCAGGATCTGCGCGATGTCGCGATTGGTCTTGCCCTTGGAGAGCCAGGACAGCACCTCGCCTTCGCGCACCGTGAGGCCGAATTCGCTGGAGAACTCCTTCGGCAGTTCGCCTGACGCCTCCTTGGCGAGCCGGAGCAGGAACTCGTTCGATCCGGCGCTTCCCATGTAGTAGAGCCGCAGTTCCGGATGGTCCGGGATCGAGGCTGCGGCCTTGGCGCCGCCCTTGCCCTTCTGTGCCTGATCCAGCCATTGCCGCAGCGCCTCGGGCAGCACCAGCTCCTCGGTGGTGCCGAGGCTGTCCGACAGCAGCCTTTGCGCCTGCGGGGTCGCCCACATCAGCCGCCCGTCGCGGTTGACTGCGAGCAGGAACCGGCCGGAGACGTCGAGCGCGGCGCGCGCGCTCTGCGTCATCCGGGCATTGGCGAGGTGCACGCGGATGCGTGCCAGCATTTCCTCGACCGCGATCGGCTTGGTGACATAGTCGACGCCGCCGGCGTCGAGGCCCTGCACGATGTGCTCGGTGTCGGCGAGCCCGGTCATGAAGATGACAGGCACATTGGAGAGTCCGGCCTCGCGCTTGAGCTTGCGGCAGGTTTCGAACCCGTTCATGCCGGGCATGACGGCATCGAGCAGGATGATATCAGGTGTGATCTGGTCGACGATACGCATCGCGGCCGCGCCGTCGAGCGCGACCATGACGGTCATCCCGGCGCCATCCAGCGCGTCCGTGAGGAGCCGGAGCGTCTCTGGCGAGTCGTCGACGACCAGCGCGACATCGCGCTTCTTGCTGTCAGTGCTCATAAGCATGCAGGGTCTTCAGAGTTGCCATGTACTGATCGAGGTCGAAGCGATCGATCAAGCTGCGCATCTGGGCGACGAAGTCGGCATGCTCCGGGTGAGCGTTGCCGATCTCGTCCAGCTTGAGCTGAATGGCTCTGATATAGCCGATCTGGCCGAGGCCCATCAGCTCCTCGACATATTTCAGTGGCGGCCGTGATCCGGTCTCAGGCCGCCAAAGCGGCTGGGCTACGGGCTGGTCGGTCTGATAGCTCCATTCGAGCTTGAGCAATTGGCGTATCGCCTCCAGCAGCCGGGGAATGTCGATCGGCTTCATCAGGTAGCTGTCGTGGAACGGCTGCGCCAGCGGCCGGCCATGCGCTTCGAGCGCGCTCGCCGACGTCATCAGGATCCGCGCGTGACGATGGCCGCTATCGCGCAAGGTCTCGGCCACGGTCCAGCCGTCCATGACGGGCATCGAGATGTCCAGGATGAACAGATCCGGCTGGCAGTGCTGCGCTAGCGCGAGGCACGCCGGTCCATCGGGTGCGCTCAGCAGGATGAAGCCGAGCGGCGTCAGCACCTCGCGCAGCAGGTCGCGATGGACGGGATCGTCGTCGGTGATCAGGATCGTCTTGCGTGGCCCGAGATAGCCCGAGACGGGGGCCTTCACCGGTGCATGCCGCGTCGGATTGGTCACCTCCGACAGCAGGATCTTGACCTTGAACGTGCTGCCGGCGCCGACCTTGCTCTCGACCTTGATGTCGCCGCCCATCACGCCGGCCAGCAGACGGCTGATCGTGAGCCCGAGTCCGGTGCCGGTCTGCGGCTGCGCGGCACCGAGCGCGCCGCGCTCGAACGGCGCGAAGATCCGCTCCAGGTCGTCAGGCCGGATGCCGGGGCCCGTATCGATCACCTCGAACTCGGCGACCGGGCTGCGGTAGTGCACGACGAACCGGACGCTGCCTTGCTGGGTGAACTTGATCGCGTTCGACAGCAGGTTGATCAGGATCTGACGCAGCCGCTTCTCGTCGGCATAGACGACCAGCGGCAGCACCGCCGGCCGTTTGAACACGAAGTCGACGCCCTTCGCCGCCGCCTGCAGCCGGAACATGCCGACGAGCTGATCGAGGAATTCGCTCAAGCGCACCTCGTCGCGCGACAGATACAGCCGGCCCGCTTCGATCTTGGAGATGTCGAGAATGCCGTCGATCAGGCCCGACAGATGGTCAGCGCTGCGGCGCACGACGCGGACCTGGTCGCGCGGCTTCGGGGCGAGGCTCGTGTCCTGCTCGAGCAGCTGTGCATAGCCGGAGATCGCGTTCAACGGCGAACGCAGCTCATGGCTCAGGCCGACGACGTAGCGGCTCTTGGCCAGATTGGCTGACTCGGCCACCTCCTTGGCGCGCTGCAACTCGGCGTCGGTGCGCTTGTGGGCCTCGATTTCCTGGATCAGCAGCTGGGTCTGGCGCCGTGTCTCCTCTTCCGCCGCGCGGCGGCTCTGCTGGGCCAGGACGAACAGCCAGGTCACGACACCGATGATGATGGAAAGCGCAAAGAACACCTTCCACAGCACGTCGGAGATGATGCCCCTGTAGCCGGGCAGGGCCGCCGACGTCTCGAGATAGATCATGCCGAGCGTGAGCGCGACCAGTCCGGCCGATGTCAGGAACACGCCGACGTAGTGTCCGAACTGCGAGTTGATCTTCGCCAGCACCGATGGCGGCAGCATGCCGCTGAGCGCATCGGCGACCTGGGCCTGCGCCCGCGCGTGCGGCTTGCAGAGATCGTGGCAGCGCGCATCGAGCGAGCAGCACAGCGAGCAGATCGGCCCTGCATAGGCCGGGCAGGAGGCGGTGTCTTCCGGCTCGAAATGATGCTCACAGATGCAGCACTGGATCTGCTCGATGTTCTGCCAGCTCCGCTTCGGCTTGCGCGCCAGATAATATTTGCCGTCGGTGAGATAAGCGATGGCGGGCGCCGTAATCAGGGCCACGCCGAGCGCGACGAAGGTCGACAGCGCCTTGCCGGTGGGTCCGAACAGGCCGTAGAAGGCGCTGATCGAGACGATGGTCGCGATCGTCATCGCGCCGACGCCGACCGGATTGATGTCGTAGAGATGGGCGCGCTTGAACTCCATCTGCGGCGGACGCAATCCCAGCGGCCGGTTGATGACGAGATCGGCGACCAGCGCGCCGACCCAGGAGATCGCGATGTTGGAATAGAGCGCCAGCGTCTGCTCCAGCGCCTTGTAGACCCCGATCTCCATCAGCAGCAGGGCGACAACGACGTTGAACACCAGCCAGACCACACGGCCGGGATGGCTGTGGGTCAGGCGCGAGAAGAAGTTCGACCAGGCGATCGAGCCGGCATAGGCGTTGGTGACGTTGATCTTGATCTGGGACAGGATCACGAAGGTTCCGGTCAAGGCGAGTGCCAGGTCCGGCTGGGCCAGGACGTAGCGGAAGGCCTCCAGATACATGTGCGCCGGCTCGGCGGCGCGCTCGGCCGAGACGCCGTGGCTCAGCGCGAAGAAAGCCAGGAATGAGCCCGCCAGAAGCTTGAGCGCGCCGAGCACGATCCAGCCCGGGCCTGCCGAAAGCAGCGCGATCCACCATGATCGCTTCGAGGTCCGATCGCGCGGCAGGAAGCGCAGGAAATCGACCTGCTCGCCGATCTGGGCCACCAGCGAGAACACCACCGCCGCGGCCGTGCCGAACAGCGCCAGGTCGAGATGGCCGGTGGGATCGCCATGCTCGCCGGGAAACTGCTGCCACTCGGCGAAGGAGTGCGGGCTTGCATAGGCGATCGCCGCAAACGGGAGGATGTGCAGCACGACCCACAGCGGCTGCGTCCACAGCTGGAAGCGGCTGATCAGCGTGATGCCGTAGGTCACGAGCGGAATGATGACGACGGCGCTGATGAGATAGCCGATCGGGCGCGGAATGCCGAAGCACATCTCCAGCGCCGAGGCCAGAATCACCGCTTCGATCGCGAAGAAGATGAAGGTGAAGGACGCATAGATCAGCGACGTCACCGTCGAGCCGATATAGCCGAAGCCGGCGCCGCGCGTCAGCAGATCGATGTCGATGCCGCATTTGGCGGCGTGATAGGCGATCGGCAGGCCGCAGAAGAAGATGATGATGCTGGCGACCAGGATCGCTGCGGTGGCGTTGGTGACGCCGTAATTGAGCGTGATGGTGCCGCCGATCGCCTCCAGCGCCAGGAACGAGATCGCGCCCAGCGCCGTGTTGGCGACGCGGGCGGCGGACCAGCGCCGCGCGCTCTTGGCCGTGAAGCGGAGCGCATAGTCTTCCAACGTCTGGTTGGCGACCCACTGGTTGTACTGGCGCCTGACGCGGTCGATCCGCTGCCGCCCTGCCACTCTCGAACTCCTGACCGCGACACGGTTGCCCCGCACGCCTCATCCTGCCCCCTCGCGAGGCCTGCGTAGAGCCTACGTCGCGCTTTTGCGGTGCAGTATACGCAATCTTGCGTATCCGTGCAGTGCACAAACCGCGCCATCCTTCGCCTGACCCAACGCGTGTCCTCGAACCTTATGAATGGGGTGCTCATGTCAGACGAAGCTAAAAAGGGCCTGAAGTCGCCACTTCGGCGCCAATTGCTGATGGGAATGGCCGCCATCCCGGCGCTCGCCATGATGCCGCGGCCGTCCTTTGGTGCGGGCCCCGCAACCTCCGCTGTCAATACGACCGGACTTGCAGTCACCGATAGCGAAGTCACGGTCGGCATTCTGCATTCGGTCACCGGCACCATGGCGATCTCGGAGACGGGCTCGGTGCAGGCCGAGAAGCTCGCAATCGAGCAGATCAACGCCGCGGGCGGCGTGCTCGGCCGCAAGATCAAGTACATCCAGGAGGACGGCGCCTCGGATTGGCCGACCTTCGCCGAGAAGGCCAAGAAGCTCCTGGTCAACGACAAATGCGCCGCCGTGATGGGCTGCTGGACCTCGGCTTCGCGCAAGGCGGTGTTGCCGGTGTTCGAGCAGTACAACGGCATGCTGTATTATCCGACCTTCTACGAAGGTCTCGAGCAGTCGAAGAACGTCATCTATACCGGCCAGGAGGCAACCCAGCAGATCATCGCCGGGCTCGACTGGGTCAACAAGACCAAGGGCGCGAAGACGTTCTACCTGCTCGGCTCCGACTACATCTGGCCGCGCACCTCGAACAAGATCGCCCGCAAGCACATCGAGGGCCATCTGCAAGGGGCCAAGGTCGTCGGCGAGGAATACTTCCCGCTCGGCCACACCCAGTTCAATTCGGTGATCAACAAGATCAAGCTGACCAAGCCGGACGTGATCTACGCGATCATCGTCGGCGGCTCGAACGTGGCCTTCTACAAGCAGCTGAAGGCCGCCGGCATCGACATGTCCAAGCAGACGCTGCTCACGATCTCCGTGACCGAGGACGAGATCGACGGCATCGGCGGTGAGAACATCGCGGGCGCCTATGCCTGCATGAAGTACTTCCAGTCGCTCGACAACGCCAACAACAAGGCCTTCGTCTCTGAATTCAAGAAGATGTGGGGCGAGAAGACCGTGATCGGTGACGTCACCCAGGCTGCCTATCTCGGCCCGTGGTTGTGGAAGTTGACGGTGGAAAAAGCCGGCAGCTTCGACGTCGACAAGATCGCGGCGGCCTCGCCCGGCATCGAGTTCAAGGGCGCGCCGGAAGGCTATGTGCGGATCCACGAGAACCACCATCTCTGGTCCAAGACCCGCGTCGGCCGCGCCAAGGCGGACGGCCAATACGAGCTGATCTACGAGACCGCCGACCTGGTCGAGCCCGATCCGTTCCCGAAGGGCTATCAGTAAGCAGCCGGCTCACAGCGTTGGCACGACGCTACCGCCGCGAGCTCAGTGCTACTCCCCTCCCCCTTGCGGGGAGGGGTTGGGGGGGGGGGTCCGCATACTACGAAAGAGTTGAGTCTTCTCGGACTCTCTCCCGCTCGACAGAGCGGACGATCCAGGCTGCGGATGCATGATGTCCGCGAGCCGATCCATTTTCCAGCAGGGCATCACGAGAGGACGGATCATGTTCGGTGACTATTCCATCGGCGACCTCGGGGCCATCTTCGCGATGCAGGGCTTCGCGGGCCTCATCCTATTTTCGGTCTACGTGCTGATGGCGCTCGGGCTCGCCATCATCTTCGGCCAGATGGGCGTCATCAACATGGCGCATGGCGAGTTCATGATCCTCGGCGCCTACGTCACCTGGATGACGTCGAACGCCTTCCAGCATTTCCTGCCATCGCTGTTCCCCGGCTACTTCTTCGTGGCGATGATATTCGCCTTCGTCGCGTCCGGTGCCCTCGGCATGCTGGTCGAGTGGGCGATGATCCGCCGGCTCTACAAGCGGCCGCTCGACACGCTGCTTGCGACCTGGGGCCTCAGCCTGATCCTGCAGCAGGCCTATCGCTCCGTGTTTGGTGCGCGCGAGGTCGGCGTCGATCTGCCCGAATGGATGATGGGCTCCTGGCAGGCCTCCGACTCCATCCAGATCCCGATCAACGGCATGTTCGTGATGTGCCTGACTATCCTGATCACGATCGTGGTGGCCTACGTTCTCTTCCTGTCGAAGTGGGGCAAGCAGGTTCGCGCCGTCGTGCAGAACCGCATCATGGCCGGCGCCGTCGGCATCAATACCGAGAGGGTCGACCGCTACACCTTCGGTCTCGGCTGCGGCATCGCCGGCGTCGCCGGCTCGGCCTTCACCATGATCGGCTCAACCGGCCCGACCGCAGGCCAGCTCTACATCGTCGACACCTTCCTGGTCGTCGTGTTCGGCGGCGCCGCCAGCCTGCTCGGCACCATTGCGTCGGCCTTCACCATCTCCCAGGCGCAGTCGACCATGGAATTCTTCCTGTCCGGCTCGATGGCCAAGGTGCTCACGCTGCTTGCGATCGTCGCCATCCTGATGATGCGCCCGCAGGGCCTGTTCGCCCTCAAGGTTCGCAAGTGAGCCGATCGCGCCTGCTCAGACAGTCCAACAAGAAAGCACGGCCATGATCATCAACTCGCGCTTTTTCAACCGCTCAGAACTCATCGGCTTCGTCTCGCTGCTGCTGCTGCTCGTCATCATCCTGCCGCTGGCGCTGGACGTGTTCCGTCTCAACCTGGTTGCGAAATATCTGACTTATGCCTTCGTCGCGATCGGCCTGGTGCTGTGCTGGGGCTATGGCGGCATTCTGAGCCTGGGGCAGGGGGTGTTCTTCGGCCTCGGCGGCTACTGCATGGCGATGTTCCTGAAGCTCGAGGCCTCCAGCGTTGCGAACACCAAGATCCAGTCGACGCCGGGCATTCCCGACTTCATGGACTGGAATCAGTTGACGCAGCTGCCGTTCTTTTGGAAGCCGTTTCAGAGTTTCCCGTTCGCGCTGGCGGCGATCATCCTGGTGCCGGCGATCTTCGCCTTCATCATCGGCGCTGCGATGTTCAAGCGCCGCGTCGGCGGCGTCTACTTCGCGATCATCACCCAGGCGATCGCGGCCATCCTGACCATCCTGATCGTGGGACAGCAGGGCTACACCGGCGGCATCAACGGCATCACCGACCTGCGCACCTTGCACGGCTGGGACATCCGCACCGACCACGCCAAGCTCATCCTCTACTTCGTCGAAGTGTTCTTCCTGTTCGCCGCCATCCTGGTGGCGCAGTTCATCCGTCTGACCAAGCTCGGCCGCATCCTGGTGGCGATGCGCGAACAGGAAGATCGCGTCCGCTTCTCCGGCTACAGCGTCGCAAACTTTAAGATCTTCGCCTTCTGCGCCGCTGCGGTCTTTGCAGCTGTCGGCGGCGCGCTGTTCACCCTCGAAGTCGGTTTCATGTCGCCGTCCTTCGTCGGCATCGTGCCCTCGATCGAGATGGTGATCTACACGGCGGTCGGCGGCCGGGTTTCGATCTTTGGCGCGGTCTACGGCACGATCCTGGTCAACTTCGCCAAGACCAGTCTGTCGGAGACGTTCCCGCAGCTTTGGCTGTTCGGCCTCGGCGCACTCTTCATCGCCGTCGTGCTCGCCTTCCCGAATGGTCTTGCCGGCATCTGGGGCGACTATGTGCAGCCGCGCATCGACCGGCTGCTGGCGTCCCGCAGCAAGAAACCCGGTAATGGCGGCCTCGTCGCCAACGGCGCCCCCGCAGAGTGAGGAGACAGCGATGCTCATCGGTCATCAGCCCAAGGAATTCCTTCTCGCGGTCGAAGCGCTCACCGTCTCCTTCGATGGCTTCAAGGCGGTCAACGATCTCTCTTTCTATGTCGAGGAGAACGAGATCCGCGTCATCATCGGCCCCAATGGTGCCGGCAAGACCACGGTGCTCGATCTGATCTGCGGCAAGACCAAAGCGACCTCCGGCTCGATCCAGTTTCGCGGCAAGGAGCTGACCAAGCTCCGCGAGAACGAGATCGTCCAGGCGGGTGTAGGGCGCAAGTTCCAGACGCCGTCGATCTTCGAGGACCTCAGCGTGTTCGAGAATCTCGAGATCTCGTTTCCGCGCGGCCGCACCGTGTTCGGCTCGCTCGCCTTCCAGCGCGACAAGGTCGTGAAGGATCGCGTCGAGGAAGTCGCCGAGATGATCTTCCTGAAGGACCGTGTCAACACCTCGGCGGCCGAGCTCAGCCATGGCCAGAAGCAGTGGCTCGAGATCGGCATGCTGCTGATCCAGAACCCGGACCTCCTGATGCTCGACGAGCCCGTCGCCGGCATGAGCGTCAGCGAGCGCGCCAAGACCGCCGAGCTGCTCAACCGCATCATCAAGGACCGCTCGGTATTGGTGATCGAGCACGACATGAAGTTCGTCGAGGACATCGCGCACAAGGTGACGGTGCTGCACCAGGGCCAGATCCTGTCCGAAGGGACGATGGAGAAGGTCAAGAACGACCCCAAGGTCGTCGAAGTCTATCTGGGGCACTGAGCGATGATCGCAATCCTGTTCACCCCCAATGACGCTGCGTTCCCCTCCCCCTTGTGGGGAGGGGTTAGGGG
>JBARNF010000296.1:0-5186 GCA_049802835.1 Bradyrhizobium sp. | reverse complement strand
CCGGCAAGACCACGCTGGCCCGCCACATCGCCGAGGGCGTCGACGGCGAGGTCAAGTTCGCGGCCTTCACCGGCAAGGCGGCGCTGGTGATGCGCAACAAGGGCTGCGACAACGCCTCCACCATCCACTCGCTGATCTATCGCGCCCGCGAGAGCGGCGAGGAGCAGCCGAACTTCGAATTGTGGGACGACGCCCCGGCGTCGAAGGCCAAGCTGATCATCGTCGACGAGTGCTCGATGGTCGACGCCGATCTCGGCCGCGACCTGCTCTCGTTCGACTGCCCGCTGCTGGTGCTCGGCGATCCCGCCCAGCTGCCGCCGATCCAGGGCGGTGGCTTCTTCACCGAGAGCGAGCCCGATGCGATGCTCACCGAGGTGCACCGCCAGGCCCAGGACGATCCGATCGTGCGGATGTCGATGGACGTCCGCGAGGGCAACACGCTCGACGTCGGCCGCTACGGCGAGAGCGAGGTGGTGGAGCGCCATGAGCTCGATCCGTCCCGCGTCATGAACGCCGACCAGGTCCTGGTCGGGCGCAACAACACGCGACGCGCCTACAACATGCGCTTCAGGCAGCGCCTCGATATCGAGGACCCCCTTCCCGTCGCCGACGACAAGCTGGTGTGCCTGCGCAACAACCGCAAGAAGGGCCTGTTCAATGGCGGGCTGTGGCGGGTGAAGTCGCGCGCGACCTCGAAATCCAAGATCGTGACGATGCGGGTCGCCCCCGACGAGGATTTCGGCCGCAAGGTCACCAAGGTCTCGGTGCGCGGCGAATGCTTCGCCGGCGGCATCGAGGACATCCCGTGGGAGCAGCGCAAGCCCTACGACGAGTTCGACTATGGCTACGTGCTGACGGTGCACAAGTCGCAGGGCTCGCAATGGGACGACGTGGTGCTGTTCGACGAGAGCTTTGCGTTCGGCGAGAGCCGCGCCCGCTGGCTCTACACCGGCATCACGCGCGCCGCGAAGCGGCTGTCGATCGTGGTGTAACCACCGCTTTACCGCTCGATGCAATTTTGCTTGCCGCTCTGGTGCCGACCCTGCGGCCCTTTGATCCACGTCAACCTGACGCAGCGTCCTTGGCTGATAAAAAACGATTCACGTTTTTGTTAGACCCACGGCAGGCGGCGGTATCGCATGGCAAGCTCGAAGAAGACGAAGGGCAAGGCCTCCAATGGCCAGCGCACCAAGCGCGCGGCCGTTATCGCCCCCGCCGCGCGAAAGCGGTCCGTAGCCAGGCTGGATCCGATCGCGCAGTCGCTGATCGACGAATCGATGCAGGCCGCGCAGATCTCGGGCCTCTCGGCGTTCGAAACGGTGCTGAACGGACCGCCGGCACTCGATGCTGACAGCGCGCCCGTGAGAGCGATGCTGGACGGCGCCGCCCCTGACGATGCCAAGCTGATGAAGGCGCTGATCGACGGCAAGCAAGCCAAGCCCGACAAGCGCCATACCTCCGACGAGTTGGCCGACAACTGGCGCCAGGGCGGCTACCCTTACAAATTCCGCATGTACCGCAAGGACTATGAGGAGCAGAAATTCGTCCTGCAGACGGAGCTCTTGAAGCTGCAGAATTGGATGAAGGATGCGCGGCAGCGCCTGGTGCTGCTGTTCGAGGGCCGCGACGCCGCCGGCAAGGGCGGCGCCATCAAGCGCTTCATGGAGCATCTCAATCCGCGCGGCGCCCGCGTCGTGGCCTTGGACAAGCCGAGCGACGTCGAGCGCGGCCAATGGTACTTCCAGCGCTATGTCGAGCATCTGCCGACCGCGGGCGAGATCGTGCTGTTCGACCGCTCCTGGTACAACCGCTCCGGCGTCGAGCGCGTCATGGGCTTCTGCTCGCAGGCTGAATATGACGAATTCCTGCGCCAGGTGCCGGAGTTCGAGCGCAACCTCGTGCGCAGCGGCATCCATCTCATCAAGTTCTGGTTCTCGGTCAGCCGCGACGAGCAGCGCCGCCGCTTCAAGGAGCGCGAGGCGCACCCCCTGAAGCAGTGGAAGCTGTCGCCGATCGACACCGCCTCGCTCGACAAATGGGACGACTACACCCGCGCCAAGGAGGCGATGTTCTTCTCCACCGACACCGCCGACTGCCCGTGGACCGTGATCAAGTCCGACGACAAGAAGCGGGCGCGGCTGAACGCGATGCGCTGCGTGCTGCACTCCATGCCCTATGCCGGCAAGAACGTCTCGCGCATCGGCCATGTCGACGACCTCATCGTCGGCCGCGCCAGCGTGATCCACGAGCGCGAGGAGCACGCGAGCTGAGGTGCCCGACACGTCATCTGCGATGAAGCTCGCGATGGTCAGCATAGACCGGTGACGGAACCGCATGAGGGGACACGGGCGCGGCGCCGTAGGCCTGCACCAGCCCCATCCGCCCGGCCGGCGTCAGCTCGCCGCCGTTCAGCACATCGCGGTTGGGATACATCGCCTGAAATGCCGCAGGTTCCTGCTGGCCCCAGAACCAGCCCTGAGCCGACGCAGGCGCAGCCGCAATTGTCGACAGCAGCAGTGCTGCCGTCACGTTCTTCCAGGAAGTCATGATTGTTCTCCGATGTCTGCGCTGCGGAGATCGCGTATTTGCTCGAAAGGTGCTCTCCTTGGGGACCATTCCCGCCGGAGGCGCGACCGCCTCATCGCTCTCGGTGGTGAGACAGGAAACATCCCATCGAAATTCCGCGGGCGGCCATCACGACCGCGCGACCAAAGCGCAATCACAATTCGCCTACCACCGAAGCGTGGCTGCTATGTCGGCTGGTCGTCTGACGTCGTCACTCGGAACGCCGGCGCCGATGGCGTGACCGGGACACGATGGGAGCCGGTGTCGGCTCGACCACGGCGCCGGACGGTGCCGTCTGGCTCCCGCGCCTCATCTGCGCGTCCGGGGTGAGCGCGCCGCCATTGAGCACATCGCGATCGGGATGCGCCGCCTCGTAGGCTGCGGGCTCCGAAAACGATTGGGCCGACGCGGCGGGGATGGCCGCCACGACCAGCACCATCGATGCGGCAAGCCTCCTCGCAACGGTCTTCCTCATGGCGGCCAACCTCCGGCTGAGGGTCGTGACCATAGCATGCCGGTCGACCCACGCCTGCTATCCTGCGCAATGTGCCAACGCAGAAAACAAGGTGCCCCCCTAAAAAAGGGCGCGGCAGCCGTGCGCAGCAAAACAGATCGCGATTGTGAACTGGCTCATCTTTCGGATGAGTATTTTGTGATATTAATCCTTCGGTTGAATCATGCCATACTTCCGATGGAGATCAATTTGAGACAAAAGCTCATCGCACTCGCGGCGCTGGCGTTGCTGCCCGGCGCCTTCGCACAGGCCCAGCAGGCAGACGCGCCGGCCGGTCCCCCCATCAATGGCCGCCAGTTCACGCCGCCCTCTTACGTGTTCAGCCCGGACCTTCCGGCTGATATCGTGACGCAGAACGTCGGCGCGATCGGGCTGCAGGTCTATGTCGACAACATGGCCTGGGATTCCTTCGTCGCGCTCAACTGGCCGGCCCCCAACCCGATCACCGAGCGCGGCGTGCCGGACCGCCAGAACGTCGTCGGCGGCTTTACCTACGGCACCGAGGGCGGCAAGAAGACGATGCCGACCGGACCGGTCGTGTGGGAGACCTACAAGGATTCCGACGACATCTACCTCGATCCGCCGGTCAAGCCGGCGCCGTTCGACGCGGCCGAACGGATACCCCCGCAATGCCTGATCCAGGCCCGGGAGAATCCGGCGGCAGCACGCCGCACCCTGGTCCGCACCGCCAAGATCAGCGACGTGCTGATCGGCGGCGACAAGCAGGCCGACGGCAACCGGCTGGTCGATCAGAACGGACAGAACGTCTGGTACGAGGTCAAGCTCAACCGCGTCTATTACGATTACGTCGTCACCAACAAGTTCTATGACAGCAGGAACCAGGGTGGCGCCAAGATCGCCTTTCCGGCCTCCTCGAACACGACGGATCATCCGGCTACGGTGAAAGTCAAGGCGGCATGGAAAGTGATGGGAGCCGCCGGCTCGCGCCAGCCCGACGATGCCACCCACTTCTACACCACCGACGCGCTGGTGTTCGACCCGGCGACCAAGCGCTGCGAGGCCAGGAAGCTCGGGCTCGTCGGCCTGCACATCGTGATCAAGACCGACCAGCTGCCGCAATGGCTGTGGGCAACGTTCGAGCAGGTCGACAACGCACCGACACAGAACGAGACGATACCGTCTGGCGCCAAGTACAACTTCTTCAATCCGAGCTGCAAAGATTGCAAGGTCAACCAGCCGCCCGCCAAGGGGTCGAATACGCCGACCCAGGTCATGCGCGTGATCCCGCTCAACGACAACGCGGCATCGAAAACCACGACCTATCAGACCGCGCTGAAGACGCTGCGGCCGGACAATGTCTGGCAGTACTACCGGCTGGTCGACGCGCAATGGGCCGGCAAGGGTGTGCCGATCGGCACGCCGAGCCAGCCGTCCTTCCTCGCCAACACCACGCTCGAAACCTACATGCAGAGCGCGCAGCAGCCGAATGGCTGCATCAACTGCCACGGCAAGTTTGCAGCGAAGAAGGATCTCGACTTCCAGCTGTTCGATGCCTATCCGCGCCGACCGAAGCAGCTCATCGATCTGTTCCGCCTGCCCGGCGCGACGGCGATGCAGCCGTAATGGCGTGATCCGCGATCAGGACCGGCGCGGATGGCGCCGGTCCTGCCGTCGCTCCGTCAGACGTAGCGCTTCAGTCGCGTCCCCGGCAGCAGATCATAGGGGGCCCGCCAGCCCGGCAGCGCCGCGATGCGCTGCAGCCAGGCGTGAACCGGCGGGAAGCGTGCCGCGAGATCATAGCCGCTCTCTTCGACGGGAAAGCTCAGATAGCCGCACATCGAGATGTCGGCGATCGTCGGCCGTTCGCCGAGGATGAACGGCCGCTGCGCCACCTCGCCGGACAAGATCGACAGGAAATCATCGATCCGGTTGCGCAGAAACGTCTGCACCTTCTCGTCCGGCGACGGGGTAAAGGCGCGACGGTACCGATAGCTGGCCATGTAGCCGGAGAGCTTCTGGTTGTCCCAGAACAGCCAGCGCAACAGCTCGAAACGCTCCTGCTCGTCTTTTGCCCCGAACTGACCGTAGCGTTCCGCGAGGCGCAGCAGGATCGGCGCGGTCTGGGTCAGGCGGATGCCGTCTTCCT